>CAMDMO010000060.1 GCA_945902255.1 Rickettsia typhi
ATAGGCTACATGACCTTGTTTGCCAATTATTTTTATTGAAAATCCGATTGAGCCGCGTCGTCCAATTTTTATCATTTCACCAAATTTTTCAGGATTTGTTGGCTCTCCCACTAGGCAATGAGTAATTTTTTTATTATTTTCCTTCATCCAATTAAGCACTTTTTTCGTGCCATTAATGCTGTCATTTTCTTCGTCATTAGTGATTAAAAAGCCAATTCCAAAATTTGGCGAAGGGTTGTTTTGTAAAAAATCTGCAACCGCAGAAACAAAGCAAGCAATGGCGCATTTCATATCAACCGCACCGCGACCATATAATTTTTCATTAGAAATTGTTGCGCTAAAAGGATCGAAAGTCCAAGAGGCTTTATTTCCTTCATTTACAACATCAGTATGGCCAGCGAAATATAAAATATTTTTAGCATTATTGGGGTTAAAAATTGCGTGTAAGTTATTTACTTTGTAAGAACTGTCGCCGTCATATTCCAAGATATCGCAAGTGAAATTGAGGTTTTTTAGCTGATCGGATAAAAAATTAATCACCTGCGGATTGTTTCCGCTGTAGGAAGGAATGCGAATTAATTCTTGCGATAGATTAATGGCGTCGAGTTTCATTATTGAAATTTTTTGTTTTAGGATAGACAATGAGATATCTTTTAATCAGAAATATCAATTAATCAATATGTTAGACATAAAATTTATTCGTGAAAATCCAGAAAAATTTGATGAGGCAATGCAAGCTAGAGGCGCTAGTTTTAAGGCGCAAGATCTATTAAAATTTGATGAAGAAAAAAGAAAAAAACAATCTTTAATTCAAGACTTGCAAGCAAAAAGAAATAAATTTGCTAAAGATATTGCGGAAATAAAAAAGTCTAAAGGCAATGCTGACAGCCTTTTAGAGGAATCTAAAAAAACTAATTTAGAGTTAAGTGCTCTAGAAAGTGACTTTACTTTAGATGAAAAATTAAACGAAATTTTATCAACCATTCCAAATCTTCCGCATTCTTCGGTGCCTGCTGGAAAAGACGAAAATGATAATATTGAAATTGAAAAATTCGGTGAGCCTAGAAAATTTTCTTTTACTCCAAAAGCTCATGATGAACTGGGTGAGTCTTTAAAGATGTTGGATTTTGACCAGTCAATTTTAATGTCTGGTTCTCGTTTTTCAACGCTAAGCTCAGGTTTGGCAAGTTTAGAGAGGGCGCTTTCAAACTTTATGCTTGATGTGGCTTTAGAAAATGGCTATATGGAAATTTCTCCACCAAATTTGGTAAAAGAAGATGCGATGGTTCGCGCCGGACAATTACCTAAATTTGCCGAAGAGGCATTTTCAACTATTGATGGATATTGGCTAATTCCAACTGCAGAAGTTTCTTTGGTAAATTTGGCGGCAAAAAAAATTTTTCAAGAAAGCGAATTGCCATTGCGATTTACTGCTTATACTCCTTGTTTTAGAAGAGAAGCGGGCGCAGCGGGTAAAGATACTCGAGGCATGATTCGTCAACATCAATTTAAAAAAGTTGAGTTAGTTTCGGTTACTACTGCAGAAAATTCAGAAGCTGAGCATGAAAGAATGACTAATATTGCTTGTGAAATTTTAAGAAAATTGGAATTACCTTTTCGCAAAATTTTACTTTGCAGCGGCGATATGGGATTTTGCGCCCAAAAAACTTATGATTTAGAGGTTTGGTTTCCATCGCAAAATAAATATCGCGAGATTTCTAGTTGTTCAAATTGCGGCGATTTTCAAGCGCGAAGAGCGGCAATTAGATATAAAACTAAAGATGGCAAGAATAATTTTGCTCACACTTTAAATGGCTCAGCTCTAGCTGTGGGACGAACTTTAGTCGCTATTTTAGAAAATTACCAAAATGAAGATGGGTCAATTCAGGTGCCACAGGTCTTGTTTGATTACATGAAGGGATTAAAGAAAATTACTTGCTAATTTTATTTAAAACCCTATTTTGACGGGCTTGAAATTTACTAAATATCGAAGTTTCTTACATATATACAAATAATATTTAACAGCACATGGCAAATACAGCATCAGCAAAGAAAGCATTCCGTTCTAGCGAAAGAAAAAATGACGTTAATAATTCTAGAAAAAATAGAATTAGAAGTTTTATCAGAAAAATCGATGACGCAATCAAATTAGGTGATGAAGCAAAAGCTCGTGAAGCTTTTAAAGCTCTAGAGCCAGAAATTATGCGCGGTGTAACTAAAAAAGTTTTCAAATTAAATACTGCGGCAAGAAAATTAAGCAGACTTTCTTCTGCAATCAGCAAACTTAAAGAAGTTAAGGCCTAAATTTAAGGTCATTCAAGCGCTATTAAAAAATGAAAATTCTATCTTATTTGCGCTCATTTTTGAGTCGTACAGAAATTGACTTTATGAAAGTGCATAAATTAGCACTTTTCATGTCAGTTTTTTGTATGGCAGCTTCTTTAGCGCTTGTTTTTGTTAAAGGCTTAAATTTTGGCATTGATTTTGCTGGTGGAATTTTAATTGAAGCAAGAATAGCTGAGAATGTTGACATTTCTAAGGTAAGAGCAGTATTATCTGCAGAAATAAAAGATGTTCAAATTCAAAATATAGATCAAAAAGACTTATTAATTAGAGTTACAAAAACAGAAGAAGAGCAATCTGTTTTGGTTAAAAAAATTCAAGAAACTTTAAGTGCAGCTTTTCCTTCCATAGAATATCGTCGAGTTGATTATGTTGGGCCGCAAGTTGGTGCAGAGCTTATTAAAAAAGGCTTCATGGCACTATTTTTGTCATTTGCCTTCATCATGGTTTATATTTGGATTCGTTTTGATTGGCAATTTGGTTTTGGTGGAATTTTTGCTTTACTTCATGATGCAATTTTAACTTTAGGATTTTTTTCCTTATCTGGTCTTGAATTTAATTTAACTTCAATTGCCGCAATCCTTACAATCATCGGCTATTCAATTAATGACTCGGTGGTTATTTATGACCGTATTCGCGAAAATTTGCGTCGTCATAAAAAAATGAATTTATCTGATCTGATAAATTCTAGCGCTAATTCTACTTTAAGCAGAACAATCCTTACCGCAGGAACGACTCTTACATCTTTATTAGCTTTAATATTTTTTGGCGGCGAGGCTTTGAGAAGCTTTAGTCTTGCAACATTTTTTGGCATCGCAATTGGAACTTATTCTTCAATTTATATTTCTGCACCAATTCTGCTTTATTTTGATCCAAGAAAATCTTTAAAAGAATCTTCCTAATCAATGAATATTATTCTTGCTAAGCCGCGCGGATTCTGTGCCGGAGTTACTCGTGCAATTGAAACCGTTGAAAAAGCTATAGAAAAATTTGGTTCACCAGTTTATGTAAGGCATGAAATTGTTCACAATAAATTTGTGGTTGAATCTTTGCGAAAAAAAGGTGCAGTTTTTGTTGATGAGGTTGACCAAATTCCCGTTGGTGCAATTACTATTTTTTCTGCCCATGGAGTTTCTGATAAAGTTGAAGAAGACGCTATAGGCAGAGGCCTTGATATCATTGATGCTACCTGTCCATTAGTTAGTAAGGTTCATCGCGAAGCAAAAAAATATGAAGAAGAAGATTGCGAAATTATTTTAATTGGTCATCGCGGTCATCCAGAGGTTGAAGGAACTAGCGGGCGCGTAAAAAAAGATGTTATTTTGGTTGCTGATGAAAATGATGCTCGCAATATTGAAATAAAAAATTCCAATAAAATTGCTTATGTAACCCAGACAACTCTTAGTGTTGATGATACTAAAAAAATTGTCGAAATTCTAGAAAATAGATTTCCGCAAATGCAAAGAGGATTAGCAACTAAAGATATTTGTTATGCCACGCAAAATCGTCAAGATGCAGTAAGATCACTTGCTAAAATGGTTGATATGATATTGGTGATTGGCGCTAAAAATAGCTCTAATTCCAGTCGCTTGCGTGATCTTGGTGAAGAATGTGGCTTACCATCTTATCTGATAAACAATGCTGGCGATATTGATTGTAAGTGGTTTGATGATGTTAAAAATATCGGTCTTACCGCAGGAGCTTCGGCGCCAGAGATTTTGGTTCAAGAAGTTATTAACAAAATCAAAGAAGTTGCTAATTCTGATGTAGTTGTAAGCGATATGGACGGTATTGTTGAAAATACCTTCTTTGCGCTGCCGAAAAAAGTTAGGAAATAGTTTTGATGTAAAAGATAATCATTATCATTTTATTGACATGTTATTTTTAATAGCGATAATTCTTATCATTAAGGATAATCACTATTAAATATTTCATGAACATAGCTTTATCAAACAATCTGCCAAATTACCAAAGTTCGCACATCGTGGCTTTTTGCTCGGTTGCGGCAATTCACCTTGCAATAATTGCGGGAATTTTTTCTTCCACTTCTTCGATTATTAAATCGCAAACAATTCAAGTTTCTTTAGTTGCCCTATCTTCTCTAAATCAACAAAAACAAGAAGATAATAAAAAAGCAGTTCCTTTAACTAAAAAGGCTCTAGCGACAAATGAGGCGCAAGAAAAGTTGCAAAAAGATGTGGCGCAAAATAACAGTGTTTTGAAAAAAACTTCTGGAAAAAAATCTCCTGATGCGGTTGCAATAAATTCCGCACAAACTGATCCAATTTTTGATGCGGTTTATTTAAATAATCCAACTCCACTATATCCACTTAGCGCTAGACGCAATCACATTCAAGGTAAAGTATTTTTGGAAGTAATGGTAAAAACAGATGGCTTGCCTGCAGAAATTGCAATATTGCATTCAAGCGGATTTAGCTCTCTAGATAATGCTGCACTTGAAGCGGTAAAAAATTGGAAATTTGTGCCGGCAAATCGCGGAAATCAAGCAGTTAGCGCCAAAGTAATTGTGCCAATTGAATTTAAATTAAGCTAAAATGGATTTAAAACACATAATTCAGCAGGGTGATTTTGTAATGCTGGCGGTTTTTATTTTGTTGTTTTTAATGTCTGTCGCTAGCTGGTATGTTATTATTTGGAAGTCAATTAAACTTCGTTTTGAATATAGAGCTTATAGTGATTTCTGCAAAAAATACGCATCAAAAATAGATTGGCCAAAGCATCATTTACCAAAAAAATTTGATGGCTGCATCAATAGCTTATTGCTTGAAATTGAAAGGTTAAAACCGGCTTTAGTTGGTCATAATAGTGAAGAAAAAAAAGAAATTATTACTACGCATTTATCACAAAATCTAGATATAATAAGATTTTGGCTTGATCGCGGCCTAACAATACTTGCCTCAATTGGAAGTTCGGCTCCGTTTGTTGGTTTATTTGGAACGGTTTGGGGAATTTACAATGCTTTGGCAAAAATATCACTTGAAGGTAATGCTGGTTTATCGGTGGTTGCAGGTCCTGTTGGAGAGGCTTTGATAATGACCGCTTTTGGTCTATTTGCTGCAATTCCAGCGGTATTAGCTTATAATGCCTTTGTGCGATCTAATCGTCTTTTAATCCAAAATCTAAGACATCTAGCTGAACAAATTACGGTTTATCTCTCTATATCAGTTAAGGAGAAATAACATGAATGGATTTAATCGCGACGATTTGCAAGCTCCTCTAGCAGAAATAAACATGACCCCTTTGGTGGATGTGATGTTGGTTTTGATGGTAATTTTTTTAGTTACCGCGCCAATGCTTACCAATTCAATTAATATGAATTTGCCAAATGAGGTTGGTCAGCAAATTAGCGATCAAAAAATCATTACTGTTTCACTGGATAGAAATGGTGGATATTACTGGAATGATAAGCCTATTTCACTTACTTCTTTGGAAAAAAATTTAAACGATATTGCTTCAAGCAATCCTCATCAATCTATTAATATTCGTGCGGATAAAAATTCTAACTATGGCGATGTTAGTCATATCTTAGCTACTGCGCAACATGCGGGAATTGTGAATATTGGCTTTGTTACAGAACCGAAGTAATTTTTAAGATACTATACATACTAAGCTAATCTTGCATATTTTTAGCTTCGAATTTTTGGTAAAAATTTGCTCGAAGAATAACACTGTATCACTTGATACAGCTTGTATTCTTCGTCGCAATTTTTCCTCAAAACTTCTTCGCTAAAAATATGCAAGATTAGCTTAGTATGCTATATCCCGTCGCGTAAAGTTGCGTCATAAGACTTACAAACCGCATCAATGATTTTCTTGCTCAAAAGATCAATTTCTTCCGAAGTTAAGCTTCTTTCAACTGGTTGAATCAAGGCTCTAAGGGCGATTGATTTTTTATTCTCAGCTATATTTTTCCCCTGATAAATGTCAAAAATATTAACTTCTTTGATTAGCTGTTTATCGCAATTAATTATAGTTTTTACGATGTCGCCGACTATTTTATCTTGGTCAATTAAGAAAGAAAAATCACGCTCAACTGGCTGTAAATCGTTGATTTCAAAGGCTTTGCGATTGATTGATTTTTGCTGACTTGGCAGGCTGTCAACAAAAATTTCAAAAGCATTAATACGATTTTTTAAGTCAAATTTTTTTGCAATTGCTGGATGAATTTCTCCAAAATAACCAACAATATTTTTTCCCAATTTTAAAGTGGCGCAACGATGAGGGTGATAATATTTTGGAGCTTCCAAAGTGCTGATTTGCAAGGATTCACCGCGCATGCCAAAAATTTCCACAATATCAAAAAAGTCTTTTTTTACATCTAAAATGTCAAACTCTCTCTCATCATGATAGTGATTTTGAGGCTTATTTAGACCGGCGCGAAGACCGCCAATCATCATTTTTTGTTCACTTTGAGCGCTGCCCAAAAAAACGCGACCAATTTCGAATAAAGATAAGTTTGAAAAGTTTCTAACACTATTTCTTTTGTAAGATTCAATAAGGCCAATTAATAGAGTAGGGCGCATGTGGTCTAGCTCTTTACTAATTGGATTTGCTAAAATTAATTTTTCATTTTTTTTATCAAAAATTTCTACCAAATTTGAGTCAACAAATGACCAATTGATAGTTTCAATCATGCCTTTAGAGGCCAAATAAGATTTTGTTTTATTTAAATTGTTGGAGGAATTTTTAGAAAGCTCGCTTGGCAATTCTTGCGGAATGATTTTGTCATAACCAAAAATTCTAATAATCTCTTCAACTAAATCTTCAGATTTAAAAATATCATGACGATTGCTTGGAATTGAAACTAAAAATTTATCTTCAGCAGTTTTTTCTGCCTTAAAATCTAGGGCAGATAAAATCTCCAAAGCTTTACTCTGAGGCACCTCAATGCCGATTAACTTCTTTATTTTAGCGAAGTCAAATTCAATTGTTTTTGCTGGAATTTTTTCACCTTCAGTAATTTTGATTTCGCTAATTTCTCCACCGCAAATTTCAGTAATTAAATTTGTAGCCAATTCGATTCCATCTGTGCAGCTATTAATATCAACGCCTCTTTCAAAGCGATAACGAGCGTCGCTTAGAATATTTAGTTTGCGACCTGCATAAGAAATTATGGAAGGGTTAAAAAATGCCGCTTCAAGCAAAATTTCTGTAGTTGATAAGTCGCAAGATGAATCGCTAGATCCAATGATTCCAGCTAATCCAATCGCTTTATTATTATCAGAAATTACCAAAGTTTTTTCGTCTAAAATAAATTCATCATTTTTTAGTGAAGTGAATTTTTCACCATTTTTTGCAAAACGAATTGTAATTAATTTATCAATTTTTGATGCGTCGTAAGAATGCATTGGGCGGTTAATTGCAAGCATTACGAAGTTAGTAATATCAACAACCGCTGAGATCGAATTTAGGCCAACAGATTTCAATTTATCTTTTAACCATTTAGGAGATTCGCAGTTTTTTATATTTTTAATATGGCGAAAAGCGGCGAAGTTACAAGCTTGAGGCGCTTCATTTTTAATTTCTATTGCTGAAGAAAAGCTGGTTTTGGCTTTAGCTATCTCAAATCTTTTTAAATTACCAATGCCGCTTGCAGCTAAGTCGCGCGCGATTCCATATATTCCAAGGCAGTCACCACGATTTGGCGTAACATTAATTTCAATTATCGCATCATTTAACCCGTAAATATCAGCTATTTTAGTGCCAATTGGATATTTTTCGTCAATTTCAATAATGCCATCACTATCTTCTCCAATTTCCAATTCGCGCGCAGAACACAGCATTCCATTGCTTTCAACTCCAGCAATTTTTGCTTTTTTTATTAGCATTTTATTGTGCGGAATGATTGCTCCAATTGGTGCATAAGCAACTTTCAAGCCACTTCTTGCATTGGCGGCGCCGCAAATTATTTGTAAAGGAATGTTGGAATTAGCAACTTCAACTTGGCAAATTTTTAGCTTATTAGAATTTTCGCAAGGTTTTGCTTCGATAATTTTTGCAACTGAAAAAAAAGAAAGATTTTTTGATTGATCGTCAGTTTTTTCAACTTCAAGACCGATATCGGTAAGTTTTGAACAAATTTCCTCAAGAGAGGCCGTAGTATTTAGATATTCTTTAAGCCAGCTAAGAGTAAATTTCATATCTTAGTTAATAGTTTTTTCAAAATCTTTAGTGGCCTGATCTAAAAGCGCATGATGCTGGTCTTTATTGATGTCGATATTTTTATAAAGATTTTCCATAGCCGAGTTAACAACGCTTAATTTAATTTCGCGAATTGCATTTTCTTCTTCGATTTTGATTCTTTGATAAGCGGCGTTGGTTTTCTTATCGATTTCTAAGGCTGCAGCTTTATGGGCTTCATCAAGAAATTTTTCAGCTTCTATTTTTGCATCTAAAATTAATTTTTGAGCATAGGCGGCTGATTCTTTTTTATATAGTTCCGCTTCTTTTAAAAGTTTGGCGGCACTTTCTTTTAACTCTCTTGCAGTTAAAATTTCTTCAGCGATTTCCTTTGATTTTTGATCAAGATTTTTTGCGATAACTGGCCAAACATGCCTTAGAACAAGTCCAAGAAAGCTGATAAATGCAATTGCTAACCAAAATTTTTCGTTAATCATTTTGTTAATTATTTAATTTAAAAATTTTTCCTTTATCGCTTGAGTTAGGTTTTTTGCAGCTTCTTCAACTTTATTTTTAGAATTTGCGATAAAAATTTGTAATTCTTTATGAGATTTTTTAGCGTTGTGATCAAGTTTTTCTTTTAGCTTTTCAATCAATGAATCTCTCTCTATTTGTGCATTTTTAGATGCATGATCAAGCTCTATTTGATATTGCGAGATAGCATCTTGTCTGAGTTGCGCTGCTTTAATTTGTAAGTCGCTTGATTGTTTTTCAAGATCTTTTGCTAATGAAAGGTCTTGATTTATTACATAGCTTCTGTCGCTTATGATATCGTGAATTCTTGGTAAAATTATCTTGCTAACAAAGTAGTAAAGTATGGCAAAGCAAACGATAAGCCAAAAAACTTGTGAGCTATAAGTTGTAAAATCGAATTGAGGCATTTTTAAGTGTTTAGTGTCTAGCCACTCAGTGCTTAGTTCTTATCGACTAAGCACTGAGTGCTAAATTATTATGAGAACATTACAAGGAAT
>CAMDMO010000061.1 GCA_945902255.1 Rickettsia typhi
TGGGCTTTACTAAATTTGCTCGAGCGCTCTTATATCTAATACGCTTGCCTTCTCACGAATTTAATAAAGCCCAAAATTACCAAAAAATCCTAATTTTGCGACAGTCTCTAAACTGGTTTTTTACTTAAGCAAAAGCTTTTGCTTTTTGAGAGTAGGTATCAACGGTAATTTTTAATTTTACCGCAACTTCCTTCTCTTTTCCCATAATAAGCTTTACTTTAGAGCACTTATCATTAATAAGGCCATATTCTTCTAGCTTATCTTTTGTTATTTCAGTAGCAACATCTAGGTTATTCTTATTAACTGCGTTAATAATATCTCTAATATTTACTGTTTCATATTCTTTACGAGTAACATTAGTGAAACCTCTTTTTGGAAGGCGCATATAAATTGGCGTTTGACCACCTTCAAAACCCCTAACTGTAGAGTGACCAGTTCTAGCTTTTTGACCTTTTACACCGCGACCAGCAGTTTTGCCTTTTCCAGAGCCGATACCGCGACCAACTCTTTTTCGGCTATTTCTTTTAATTTTTGGAAGTGCTTGTAATGAGATAGACATGACTTAATTTATAAATTTATGCTAATGATATTTTGACGATATGAGCAACTTTTTTGACCATTCCAAGAACGGAAGATGATCCTTCGAGTGTAGAGGATGATCCGATCCCTCTAAGTCCAAGACCAATAATATTGCCCTTCTGTCTGTCATTTAGTTTTGATCCGCCTTTAATTTGCGTAACAATGATTTTTTTATTTAAAAAAATATTCAATTCCATGGCTTATTCACTAGTTTGGTTGAGTGCTAAATTTCTTCTTTTAACTATTTCAGAAATATCTTTTGATCTTTTTTCGGCAACTAATTTTGGAGAAAGAAGTCCGGCTAATGCAGCAAATGTTGCTCCGATCATGTTGTAAGGGTTAGATGTTCCAACTGACTTAGCAACGATATCATGTATACCAGCGCATTCAAATATTGCGCGCATAGGGCCGCCAGCAATAACTCCGGTACCGGTAGGAGCTGATCTCAAATAAACTTTTGCTGAGCAAAATCTTCCAAAAATATCGTGATGAATAGTGCGTCCTTCTTTTAGGGAAACTTTCATCATTTTTTTCTTTGCAGCTTCAAAAGCTTTATTCTTAGCATCAGAAACTTCTGTAGCGTTTCCTTTTCCGAAACCAACACGACCATTTTTATCGCCAACAACTACTAGAGCAGCAAAAGACATATTTTTACCGCCTTTTACAGTTTTAGAAACGCGATTAATAGCCACTAATCTTTCAATAATTTCGGCATTACCAGCGTTTTTTGCTTGACTATTTTTTGCTTGTTTTGACATCTGATAAATTTTTAAATTAAATTTAGAATTCTAATCCAGCAGCTCGGCAAGCTTCCGCTAAAGCTTTAACACGACCGCTATACATGTAGGCGCCTTTATCAAAAATGGCTGTTTTAAAACCATCTTGTAAACAAATTTTGCCAAATTCTGCACCAACTAACTTAGCTTTTTCAAGTCCGGTAACTTTTTTAGGCTCTTTAAAATTAAGAGTTGAAAAAGATTTTAAAACCTTTCCTTCAACACTAATTAATTGCGCATAAATATTTTGATTTGATCTAGAAACCACAATTCTTGGTCTAAGACCTTTATTGTATTTTGCAATTTTGTTTCTAACTCTAAATTTTCTTCTTTCGTAATTTGTAAGCATATTATTTCTTTTTACCTTCTTTTCTTAAGATTGCTTTACCAAGAATTTTAACACCTTTACCTTTGTAAGGCTCAGGCTTTCTAAAAGAGATGATTTCAGAGGCCACTTGACCAACTAAAACTTTATCATCACCGGTAATAATAATTAAATTTGGTTTTTCAAATGCAGCAGTGATATTTTTTGGTAAGGCGTAATATATTTCGTGGCTATAACCTAAAGTTAAGGCCAAAACTCCTTTATCAACTGATGCTTTATAACCTACGCCATTAATTTCTAGAGTGGTTTTAAATGGATTTTGTAATCCTTCGATAATGTTTTTAACATTACTTCTGTTCATTCCTACGAACATTGCAATGTCAGAAATTGACTTGTCAGCAGCTGCAAGCTTAATCTGATTATCTTCAAAAACAGCTTTTACACCCAAGCTAAGTTGGTAAGTTTTTTTAACCTTACCATTATCGAAGCTGATGATATTATTATCAATGGCTATTTTGATATTAGCTGGAATTTTAACTGGTAATTTTCCTACGCGAGACATTTGTTTTAAAAATTAAAAGATTTTAAGAAGAATTTCACCGCCAAGCTTTTTATTTCTAGCTTCGTGATCTGAAATAACGCCTTGAGAAGTCGATATAACAACCATTCCCAAGCCATTCTTTACCAAAGGAAGATTATCGCATTGGCAATAAATTCTTCTTCCTGGCTTAGAAACAACTTCGATCTCAGTTACTACTGGATTTGAATAATGATATTTTAAATGGATATCGAATTTTTCCGAGCCATTTGCTTCTTTTAGCTTGCTATAGTTTAAAATATAGCCTTCATTTTTTAAGATTTGAAGGATATTTTCTCTTAAGCGAGAAGCTGGAGTGCTGATAACAGCTCTTCTTGCTAAATAGCCATTTTTAATTCTGGCAACTAAATCTGAAACTGGATGATTGAAAGACATTTTTATTAAATATTTATTACCAACTAGATTTTACTAAGCCTGGAATTTGCCCCCAAGCTGCTAAGTCCCTTACTGCAATACGAGATAAGCCAAATTTTCTTAAATTACCTCTTGGTCTTCCAGTAAGAGTACATCTATTTCTTTGTCTTACTTTTGAACCATCGCGAGGCATCTGAGAAAGCTTAATTTGTGCCGCTAATCTTTCTTCAAATGGTAGGGAGCAGTCTTTTGTAACTGCAATTATTTTATCTCTTTTTGCTTTATGCAATTGAGAAGTAACCTTTCTTTTTGAATTTCTTTTAACAATCGATTTTTTTGCCATATTACTTTATTGGAAGGTTGATTTTTTTAAGCAAATATAAAGCTTCTTCTTTAGTTTTAGCGGTAGTTGCAATGGTAACATTGAGACCGAAAATTTTTAAGATATTATCAAGATCAACTTCTAAAAAAACATTATGCTCTTTAATGCCGAAACTGTAATGATTGCTTTGGTTAAATCCTTTTGCAGAAAGACCACGAAAATCTCTAATTCTTGGAAGAGCTATATTAACTAGCTTGTCAAGGAATTGATACATTTTCTTGCCGCGCAGAGTAACTCTGCAACCAATAGCCAAATCTTTTCTTAATTTAAAAGTCGAGATTGCTTTACGAGACTTGGTCAAAACAGCTTTTTGACCAGCTAAGTTAGAAACTTGAGCTGCCAAATAAGACAAAAATTTATTATCACTGTCAGTGGCTTTAATACCAACATTGATGCTGACCATTTTAAGTCTAGGAATTGCAAGATCATTATTATAAGAAAATTTTTTCTTTAGATCCGCGATTGTGTCTTTATATAATTTTTCAGTTAGAGTTTGCATTTCTATAGTTCAATTATCCGATTTTTTTTCCAGATTTTCTGGAAACGCGATTTTTTCTGGTAAAAGCTTTGCCTTCGCCCGCTTCAACAACGAATTTAATTTTCACTGCTTTTCCATTTTCAACATGAGAAATGTTGGAAATGTGAATTGGTCTTTCAGCTTTGATTATTTGTCCAGGAGTTGAAGAGGTTGGTTTTTTATGAATAGTCTTCAAATTAACTCCCTCTACAACAACTTTTTCACTAGTCAATGATAAGATTTTACCAACCTTACCTTTGTTAGATCCGGCAATAACAATAACTTGATCGTTCTTTTTAAATTTTTCTGCCATATTTTTTTACAAAACCTCCGTGGCTAATGATGCAATTTTTAGAAAATTTTTCTGCCTTACTTCACGAGCAACTGGTCCGAAAACACGAGTAGCTAGTGGTTCACCGTCTTTATCGACAAGTACAATAGCGTTATCGTCAAATCTTACAAAGCTACCATCGCTTCTAACGACTTTGCTTCTGGTACGAACGATTACCCCTTTAGCCACTTGACCCTTTTTTACTTTTGAGCCTGGAATAACGGTGTTGATTGCAACGACGATAATATCGCCGATATGCGCAATCATGTGATTTGAGCCACCTAAAACTTTGATACATGTAGCGGTTTTTGCTCCGGAGTTATCGGCAACCACTAAACTTGTTTGCATTTGAATCATTTTTATACCTAATCTAGTTAACTTTAAGAGCCCAGTGTTTTCTTTTAGAAATTGGTCTCGAACTAACGATTTCAACCTCGTCACCAATAGTCACGGTCTTACCTTGTGAATCCACTAGGTATTTTTTGTGAACAGTAACATATTTACCGTAGCGAGGGTGTTTTTTATAAGACGTTGAAACGCCTTTAAAAGTTTTTTCGTCTATAATATTTAAAACTTTAACTTTCATTATTAAGCTGCAGCCTTTTTGTTATTAATTTTGGTAAAGAGTCTAGCGACTTCTTTTCTTTTGTTTTTATATTCTTTTGCAACAATAACTTCTCCAGAAGAAGCTTTGACGCGCATCATCATAAGCTCTTTTTTAAGAGAAGCAATGTTTGCTAGAGATGATTTTATTTCTTCTTTTTTCATGTTTATAATAGGCCTACTATTTTGGTTGTAAATGGCAGCTTTGCAGCAGCTTTTTCAAGAGATATTGTGGCTGACGCAGCATCAATTCCATCGATTTCAAAAATGATACGACCTGGTTTGATTTTTGCTATATAATATTCTACGTTACCTTTACCGCTTCCCATTCTCACTTCCGCAGGTTTTTTAGTAACTGGAGTGTGAGGAAAAACCATAATCCAAAGTTTACCAGCGCGCTTCATATAGCGAGTGATAACTTTTCTAGCAGATTCAATCTGTTTAGAATTAATTTTTCCAGGTTCAAGCGCTTTTAATCCAAAAGAGCCAAATTTCAGACTATTGCCATTAGAGGCAGTGCCCATAATTTTTTTTCCGCCCTTCTGTGCTTTTCTATATTTTGTTTTAGCAGGTACTAACATATTATTTTTTATAGTGCTTTTTTATTCTTAATATTCTTGCCGACTTTTAGTCGAGCTGAAGTTTATTCAAGATCAAACTAAGCTGAATGTTTTAATTTTTTTTCAACTAAGCCTTTGTAAATCCACACCTTAACGCCAATTACTCCATAAGTTGTGTAAGCATTTGCAATAGCATAGTCAATATTGCAACGCAGAGTGTGAAGAGGTACAGATCCTTCTTTGTACCATTCTGTTCTAGCTATTTCAGCGCCACCAAGTCTTCCTGAGCAGCTAACTTTAATACCAAGTGCACCATATTTCATAGCTGACTGCATTGATTTTTTCATAACTTTTTTAAAAGCCGCGCGAGATTCTAATTGTTTGGCGATATTTTGCGCAACCAAAGAAGAATTAATATCTGGCTTATCAATTTCTACGATTTTTACATCAACTTTGCAGCCGGCAATTTTTTCAACAAGCTGGTTGATTTTTTCTATATCAAGACCTTTTTTACCGATAAGAACACCCGGTTTAGAAGTTTTTATGATTAAATTTACTTTATCAGAAGGTCTTTCGATTATTACGCTACCAATACCGCAATGAGCATAATTTTTCTTAACGAAATTTCTGATAGTAATATCATTATTCAGTTTTTTGGCATAATTCTTTTTGTCATACCAAACTGACTCCCAATTTTTAGTATTGAGGAGCCTAAAACCTACTGGATTAACCTTTTGACCCACTGTTAATTACTCCCTTTTTTTGTTTTTGACACCTGTTTTTCTGGCTGTTTTTCTGCCAAAATAACGCGAATGTTGCTAAAAGTTTTTAAAATACGGCTAGAACGACCACGACCTCTTGCTGCGAATCTGCGAAGAGCAAAAGCGCGACCGACATCGATTTCTTTTACGTAAAGAGTGTCAACATCCATATTGTGATTATTTTCAGCGTTAGACATTGCTGAATAAATCAAAGCTCTCACGATCGGAGATAATTTTAAATTTGAAAATTGTAAAAGCTTCAATGCTTCAGATACTTTCAAGCCAACGACATTTTTAGTTACTCTCATAACTTTAAGTGGACTTGATTTTACTGAGCTTAATGAGGCTACGGCTAATTTGATAGTCATATTTATGCTTTTTTAACTTTTTTATCGGCGGTGTGTCCGTAAAATGTTCTAGTTGGGGCAAACTCACCGAATTTATGTCCAACCATTCCCTCTGTAACAGTAACAGAAACAAATTTTTTACCATTATGAACGGCAAAATTAATACCTACAAATTGAGGTAAAATAGTCGATCTTCTTGACCAAGTTTTAACTAATTGCTTCTTAGAAGAAATTAGGTAGTCTCTTGCTTTTTTAAGTAGGTAACCATCTACAAATGGAACTTTCCAGGTTGATCTAGGCATATTTAATGTTCTTTTATTTAGCTCTTCTCGATTTTACGATAAAGCGATTTGTTGGTTTATTTCTTTTTCTAGTAATTTTACCTTTAGCTGACTTACCAGTTGGAGATACTGGATGTCTACCGCCAGAGGTTTTACCTTCACCACCACCATGAGGATGGTCTACTGGGTTCATTGCAACGCCACGAACCGTTGGTCTTATTCCAAGCCATCTTGATCTTCCGGCTTTGCCAATTGAGATATTTTTATTATCTAAATTTGATACGGATCCAATAGTAGCCATGCAGTCAAGTAAAAATAATCTGATTTCACCAGATTGCATTTTTATTAAAGCATATCCGCCATCTTTTCCAACTAGTTGAGCATAAGTTCCTGCTGATCTAGAAACTGCACCACCACATCCTGGCTTTAATTCAATATTATGAATTATTGATCCAATTGGAATAACTGATAATGGCATTGCATTGCCAAGTTTTACGTCAATTAAGCTTCTTGAAGAAGTAACTTTTTCTCCAACAGATAATTTGTGAGGAGCTATGATGTAAGAGTAGATTCCATCAGAATATTTAAGTAGCGCAATAAAAGCGGTACGATTTGGATCATATTCGATTCTTTCAACCACTGCTTCAATATCATATTTATCTCTTTTGAAGTCAATAACTCTAAAAGATTTTTTGTGACCGCCAGATTTATGTCTAACAGTTATATGTCCATGATTATTTCTTCCAGCATCAACTCCGACTTTAGTAGTCAAGATTTTCAAAGGAGATCCTTTCCACAATTCACTTCTGTCAATTGTGATAAGTTGCCTTAGAGATGGAGTGATAGCTTTATAATTTTTAAGAGCCATTTTTATGAACCAAAATTAATTGATTGACCTTCTTTTAAGGTGATAATTGCTTTCTTGTAAGAAGCGCGTTGTCCCAAAACACCCTTAAACCTTTTGGTTTTAGGCTTAGTGTTAATGATATTTACTTTTTCAACTTCAGCGCCAAAAGATTTCTTGATCAATGAAGCGATTTCATCTTTAGTGCAAGATGAATCAACTTGAAAATGATACTTACCATCAATCAGTTGTTTGTTTGATTTTTCGGTATAAATCAAACCTTTTATTTTATCATAATTAACCAGAGCAGTCATTATTGTATTGCCCCCAAAATATTGTTTTCAAAAGTTTTGCTATCAATCAAAAGATGATCAAAACTTAAAATGTCATAAACATTAATAGCTTTTACATCTAAAGCTTTTGCATTTTTTAGATTTCTTACTGATTTTGCCAATAAATCACTTCCTTTAGCAGAGCTATCATAAACTATTAAAGCGCTACCTAAGTTACCTTTCGTTAAAATAGAGTTAACTTTAGAGGTTTTAGTTTCTGATCCAAAATTAGAGAATAATATAATTTTATTTTCTTGTAATCTTGATTTTAGAACTTCAGATAAAGCTTTAGCAACAATCTTTTTTGGCATAGAGAAGTCAAAAGAGCGAGGCATCGGGCCGTGGCAAGTTCTACCACCGACGAATTGCACTGATCTTTTGCTACCTTGACGAGCACGGCCAGTACCTTTTTGTTTGTAAGGCTTAGCTGTTGTGCCAGAAATTTCGGCCATAGTTTTGGTTTTAGCGGAACCAGCTCTTCTTTTTGCTAGTTGCCATCTAACCACATAAGCTACTGATTTTGCGCTTTCTATTTCGAGAGTGGAAGCAAAATCAACTTTTGTTGAACCAAACTGCTCTTTATCGAAATCTATTGTTTTAAAAGTTAAGGAAGTCATATTTCTTAGAAATTTTTAGTAAGTTTAATGACCACGTCTTGTCCCGGATTTCCTGGAACCGCGCCTTTTACGGCGATAATTGACTTTTCTTTATCAATCATTAAAACTTCCAAATTTTTAACCGTAACATTGTCAACACCCATATGTCCGGCCATTTTTTTGCCTTTAAAAACTTTACCCGGATCTTGTCTTTGACCAGTTGAACCGTGAGAACGATGAGAAACAGAAACGCCGTGAGACGCTTCAAGACCACGGAAATTCCATCTTTTCATAACACCAGCAAAGCCTTTACCCATGGTAAGACCGCCAATATCGATTTTATCTCCCTCTTTAACAACTGAATCAATTGTGATTTGATCGCCAATTTTAAATTCTAGACCTTTTTTAACTTGAGAGCCTCTGATTTTTTTGAATAAAGGCACTGATTTTTTGTTAAAAATACCAGCTACTGGTTTTGAAATTTGTTTAGGATTGGTAACTTTTTGAAATGCCATTAATAAGCTATCGAAAGTTTTATCTTCGTTGATAGCTAATTCAAGTACACAGTTATCGTAAACTTCTATCATGGTCAAAGGCACGGATATACCGCCTTCTTTAAACATGTGGCTCATGCCAATTTTTTTTCCAACTAACTCTAACATCTAGTTCTTTGCTCCGTTAATTGCGATTTTGATATTAACACCAGCCGAAAGATTCAATTTCATCAAAGCATCGACAGTTTGAGCTGTAGGGGAGATGATTAATAGTCTCTTAGATGATCTGATTTCAAATTGTTCTCTTGAATCTTTATCTACGTGAGGTCCTCTAATTACACAAAATTTTTCGATTTTAGTTGGAAGAGGAATTGGGCCTTTAATACCTGCACCAGTTCTTCTAACTGTGACGATAATTTCATTCATCGCCTTATTTAAAACATTGTGATCAAAAGACTCGAGAGTGATTTTGATGCTTTCTTTATTTTTCATATTTTATGAATTTGACGGATATCTATTTAATAATCTTAGCCACCACTCCAGCCCCAACAGTTCTACCACCTTCACGGATAGCAAAACGAAGACCTTCTTCCATAGCGATTGGAGAAATTAATTCGACAGAGATTTTAACGTTATCGCCAGGCATTACCATTTCAACTCCTTC
>CAMDMO010000062.1 GCA_945902255.1 Rickettsia typhi
AGATAGACCCCGTCATGCGACGGGGTGACAACCAAAAGAATGATGACAGCCTAAGAAACAATTATAATAATTTGAGAACCAATGGATGATAATAACCTTGGGTTAGAATCAAACTGAATATTGGCTTTTTTAGATTTTTTTATCCCTAATTGAGTTTAAAACCAATCCTTCCTCTTAAAAAATAAAATCTGCACCATTGCAATTAACAACATGCCTCCAAAGCAAATAAAAAAAGCTGATGGATTTTCATTGCCCGGAATACCACCTACATTCATTCCAAACAAACCGGTAGCAAAGGTTAAAGGCATAAATATCACAGTAATTAGCGATAATCTGTACATATTTCTATTAATTTTTTCAGTCAAAGCGTTAGATAGTTCATCATGTAAAATTTGCGATTTATCTCTTGCTTCGTCAGCTTCCTCAATCATGTGAGTAATATAATCAAGATTTTCTTGGAAGTGTCTTCTTGCCCAATCGTTAATCCAGCTACTTTGAGAAACGCGTAATTTTGAAATAACTTCTTTTTGGGGAGATAAATAACGCTTAAAAACTGTTGATTGAGTGCGCGCTTGCAAAATTTCCTCACGAAATTTTATATCGTGAGTGGTCATTATTTTTTCTTCTAAGCTATCGAGTTTTTCGTTTAAATTTCTCAAAAAAGGTGAAGTGGAAAATAAAATTTGATAAAGAAGATTATATAAAAACTCGCCAGAATTTTTAATTAATTTTCCCGATTCAAGATTTTTACAAATGTCAAAAACCGCCATAAATTCACGCTTTTGCACAGTAATTATTCTGCAATTATCAATCCACATACGAATTGAAACCATGTCTTGAGGTTCAGAATTTTTATTAAGATTCACTCCGCGTAAAATGATTAGATGTCCATCTTCAATATCCATAATTCTTGGACGGGTTTCTTCCGCCAAAAGCGCGTCAATTATAAGGTGATCTAGGTAAGAAACTTCGCGTTCTAACCAAGTTTTTGTCATTTTACTATTAGCATCCAAATGCACCCAAGTTAAATCCTTACTCTTTAACTCACGCGAAACTTCTTCATTATCTAGTTTTTTAGCCTTTCCATCGTCATCAAAACTATAAGAAAAAAGAATGTGATTTTTATGCATTAGTTTAATTTATTTTTTTAAGAGATGAGGTAATGATACCAGATTCACCATTTTTTTTCTTAAATCTAGAAATCATAATCATTGATTTATCATCTATTACATACATAACTCTTTCAATATTCATATTTTCTTTTATTTCTTTTTGATTTGCAGAATCTCGTTTTGTTACAATTATGTCATAGGAAATATGCGCGCTATTTCCCGCCTGAGAGCCATGAGCAAGAGATGCGATATCATGCATTATAACATCAAATGTATTATCTGAATTCACGGTAATTATCCATGTTCTTGAATCTTTCAGGCCATTATTATAGAAGATGCTTTCTCTAATAATTCCCTCATTTTCAACCCATTTACCGTTAATTTTAGAGGTATTGCTATCAATAATTTTGTTATTTTTATCTTGAACAATTGAGGAAATCTCAATATCGCCACTAAAAAAATTTTTAATATTCATTTTAACTCCACTATCCAGATAATCTGGTCGAACATCTTTTTCCTTTCCAGAAAAAACAGCGCAAGAGCTTAATAATATGAGCGATACCGCAAGAGATAAAAAACGAATAGTTTTCATGTTTAAAATAATTATTTTTTAACGACCGACTAAGCTGAATGCTTTCTTCTCGCAACAATATTTAGGGATTCTACCGCTAAAGTAAAAAATAGCGCAAAATATAAATATCCTTTCGAAATATGTATGTGAAAACCATCCGCAAGTAATATTGCTCCAACCATAAAAATAAAGGCTAAAGCAACAATTTTTAACGAAGGATAAGTTTGTAAAAAATGACTAATATGTTCTGAGGCAAATAACATCAAAATCATCGAAATTATGATTGCTGCAACAATAATTGGAACATTGTTAGTCATGCCAATAGCTGTAATGACAGAATCAAAAGAAAAAACGAAATCTATTGCGGTAATCTGCAAGACTGCAGCAAGAAAGTTTTTCTTAATTGACGCAGAGCTTTTATTATCATGGTTTGGAGCATTTAAGCCAAAAATAACATCATTACCAACTTCCCAACCACTTTTTATAATTAAAAATAATCCACCAATAATTAATAAAAAATCTTTAAATGAAAAACCCTCTCCATTTAAAAAGAACATTGGATCAGTTAATGTCATCACCCAAGATAAGGTAAGTAACATTAAAATACGAATTATTAAAGCTAGTGACAGACCGAATATTCTGGCGGTTTTACGATATTTTTTATCTAATTTTTGCACCGCAATTGCAATAAAAATTAGATTGTCGATACCTAAAATTATTTCTAAAAAAGTTAAGGTAAAAAGGCTTAAAAGAAGGTCATATCCGGTAAATCCCATATTAAAATTTGATTGAAATTAATTTTTTTTGATGAAGAAAAAATAAAACTGGCTGAATTGCAAGCCCTAAAACTGAGTAATAATCTCCAGAAATTTTTTCAAATAAATGTTTTCCTAAAGACTCATATTTATAACTTCCTGCACATCCCCAAGGTTGATCGCTTTTTACATAAGAGTCAATTTCTTGGTTAGACATTTTTCTCATCTGCAATTTAACGCGCGAAAAATTCTGAAAAATTATTTTACCATTAAAAGCAATAACAACTGCGTTATTTTGGTAATGTATTTTTCCATTAAATTGTCTTAATTGTTTAATTGCTTGAGAAGCATTATTAGATTTTGAAATGTCTTTATTTTCGAATTCACAAACTTGGTCAGAGCCAATAACATAGCTATTTTGGAACTTTTTACTAATCGATAGAGCTTTTTGCTTCGCTAAAAAAAGTGCTAAATTTTTTGGAGCTAAATCTAGAGTTTTTTTCGCCTTTTCCTCATCAAATGTTGGAGATTTTACTTCAAAATCAAGACCAACTTCTTCTAAAATTTTTTTACGAACTTTAGAAGATGAAGCGAGAATCAAATGGCCATTTTGCTTAATTAGCATTGATTTGAGTTAATGTTAATCATCATCAAAAATTTCTTTTCTAACTTAGGATTATCCCTAAATTCTCCAATCATTTTTTTAGTAATTGTAGAAGTATTAATTTTGTGAATTCCTCTAGTAGTCATGCATTGATGCTTAGCGTCAATTAAAACCGCAACTCCTCTAGGTTTCAAAACCTCATTTATCATATCAGCAATTTGAGAAGTCATGCTTTCTTGCGTTTGTAAGCGCTTAGAATAAGTATCAAGCAAACGAGCAATTTTACTAATTCCAACTACTTTTTTATTTGGAATATAAGCAATGTGAGCATATCCCAAGAAAGGCACCATATGATGCTCGCAGTGAGATTCCATGCGCATATCTTTTAGTAACACCATATCATCATAACCCTCAACTTCTTCAAAAGTTTTGCCTAAAATTTTATGAGGATCTTGATCATATCCAGAAAAAAACTCTTTATAGGCATTCACTACTCTTTTTGGAGTTTCGAGCAAACCTTCTCTTTCCGGATTATCTCCAGCCCAAGCAATTAGAGTGCGAACAGCTTCTTCAGCTTGCTTTTGAGAAGGACGAGCCGCTTGAATAAAATCTTTTTTCATCTTTAAATTTATTGTTAAAAACTAAGTGGGGCGTCAATGATAACTGATATTTAAGCAAAATACAAGCGCCTAATTTACAAAATCAATCTTGAAAAGTAAAGTTTGGACAATATCTTGCTAAGGAATCTTTTTTCTTTCTTATCAAAGAAGAGATCGCCACCTCTTAAATAAATTTTAAAATATAAATATGAAAAAACACTTAATTGCTTTATCTGCAGCTTTCACGCTTCTTGCTTTCAGCGCCAATGCCGGTGAAATTGGAATTTTAGATGTAGAAAAAATTGTTAAAGAATCTTCCGTAATGAAAGATATCCAAGGAAAAGTTAGTAAAAAACAAGATGAATATCAAAAAGAAGTAAATAAAAAACAAACCGCTCTAGAAGCTGAACAAAAGAAAATCGAAGGCAAGAAAAACGTTCTTTCAAAAGAAGCTTTTGAAAAAGAAAGCCAAGCTTTTGAAAAAAAGGTTAATGAACTTAAAGAATTTGTTGATAAAAAACAAAATAGCTTAAAAAAAGCTTCTTTAGACAGCATGAGCAAAGTTAATGATAAAATCAAAGATATCATTGCTGAAATTTCAAAAGAAAAAGAGTTGGATGTTATCATTCCAGCCGCTCAAGCCCTTTACTATAAAGACAATCTTGATATTTCTGAAGAAGTTTTAAAAAGACTTAATAAGAAAATCACTAAAATTGATGTGAAGTTTGAGTAAATGATATTGTGGTTATTTATTTGCATTAAATTAAGGGCGCGACTTTTATTAAGTCGCGCCCTTAATTGTTTTTAGATGTTCTTATTTTTACTTACAAACGCCAATTTGGCTTGAAAATTTCGCTAATTTGGTTCGATTCTAATTCAAATTGTCATTCATTCTTTTTTAATCGAATGACGGCAGTGTTTACTTAGTTATTGCTAGAAAATAGTTAAATAAAAGTAAATACCGCCCAAGTTGTCACCCCGTCGAATGACGGGGTCCATTTCGTCAAGATTTCGATTTTAAATTAATTAAGAATTCGTGACTAGATGGACCCCGTCATCCGACGGGGTGACAATTTAAAAAAGCAGGGTGGCAATTAAAAAAAGCGGGGTTGGTAATTTAAAAAAAGAATGAATGACAATTTGAATTAGAATCGAGCCAAATTAGCGAAATTTTACGAGGATAACAGGCTTTGATTTTTTTATGTATAAGCCTTGATAACATAACTATTTACCTCTTCGAAAGTTTCCCATAAACACTTAGCAATCTAGTTTTATCAACCTTGGTATATCGCTGCGTGGTTGATAAATTTTCATGACCTAATAATTCTTGAATTGTTCTTAAATCACCGCCAGCCTCAAGCAAATGAGTTGCAAAGGAATGGCGAAAAGCGTGTGGTGTTACCGTTTCAGATAAATTTAAAACTCTTCTTATCTTAAAAATTATTCCACTAAAATCTCGCCTGCTATAGGCTTTTCCGCTTTTACTAAAAAAAATTGAATCGCTAAATTCAGATTTAAAAGGGCAATATTTTATATATTCATCAATTCTAACCTTCACAATTGTAAGCAATGGCACCATTCTTTGTTTCTTGCCCTTCCCTGTCACAATTAGAGTTTGAGAATTTTCTAAACTTTTTTTACTAACCGCCAGAGCCTCAGAAATTCTTAGTCCGCAACCATAAATCAAGGTTAATAAAGCTATATCTCGTTTCGCTTGCCAATCATTTTTATGTAAATTTGCGATTGCTAAAAATATTTTTTCAATGTCAATTTGATCAACCGATTTTGGGATTGCTTTGGCAATTTTTGGAGTTTTGATTTTACTAATTTCTTGATTTTTTATTAGATTATTTTGATTTAAAAAACGAAATAAAGAACGAAGCGAGGCTAAAGCTCGTGCATTTGAGGCATTATTGTGATTTGATTCCAATCTTGCTGATAACCACCTTCTAAAATCATGAATAGATAAATTTTCTAAATCATTTTTTGTGATATTTTTCTTTCTCTCATAAAAAAGAAAATCAATAAAGTAATAAATATCTGTTTTATAAGAATTTAGCGTGTTACTAGAATATTTTTTTTCAACTTCTAAAAAACGCAAAAATTTTTCAATTAATAATTTTACATTAACATCACTTATGTCTTTTATTTGCAAAGCTTCTGCCATTTTAAAAATATTTTTATTAATTGCTTTTTTTACGGTTAATTTTTCAAAAATAACTTTTGCCGCCGAAGTAGAAATTTGGAACAGTTCTGACGGCTTAAAAAGACTAGATCGCAGCAAATTTAAAAGCGACTTTTATCAATTGGTCAATTTTTATCAAGCGCAAATTAATCCTCTTTATTGCTCTGCCGCAAGCTCTGTAATGGTTTTAAATGCCTTTAATAAAAATGGCATTGAAAGCCAAAAAGCATTAGAAATCAATAAACCAGAAATTGATGGCGGCGGAATTTCGGAATTTAAATCTTATTCTCAATTAACTTTTTTTAATGATAAAACTGATAAAATTAAAGATAGAAAAATTATTAATTATCAAGCTCAAAACAAAAAAGGTAAATTCGATCCGGGCCTTAATTTAGAAGACTTATCTAAAATTCTTTCCAAAGTTTATAATTTAAAAACCAGGGTTTTTTACGCTAAAAATAATGATCAAAATTCTATTGATGAATTTCGCAATTTATTGAAAAAAACTTTGCTCGATGATAAAAATTTTATAATCGTAAATTTCGATGGAAAAATTTTAGGAAATGCAACTCGCGGTCATATTTCACCATTGGCCACATATGATGAAGAAAGCGATTCTGTTTTAGTTTTAGATGTCGCGTCTCATAAAAATCAGTGGTATTTTGTTCAAGTTACAAAACTTTTTGAAGCCATGAATAGTAAGGATGGAGATGTTTATAGAGGATATATGTTGGTGGGGAAAAATAATTAATCTCTTATAAAATCCGAGCTTTTTGAAGGCTCGGATCAATTACAACACGCCTTTAGGGCTTGTCGTGGTGGTGTGACTCTGGGGGATATTTGCACTAACTCGCATTATCACTTATTTTAAATCTTATTACTACTTTAGTGCCTTTTTTTGGCTCTGACTCTATCTCAATTTTTCCACCTTGCATTTCAACTAAATGTTTTACAATTGGCAGCCCAAAGCCAAAAGAATCAACCTTTCTGGAACTTTGATTAGCGATAGTTTTATATTTTAAAAAAGCAGTTTCAATTTCGAATTTATTCATACCAAATCCTTGATCTGCAACTGAAATTTCTAAAAAATCATCAAACTCTAAAGCTGTAATTTTAATTTCACTATAATCTGGACTATATTTTAAGGCGTTTGAAATAAGGTTAATAAAAATCTGCCTCATTCTTTTCTCATCAAGCTTTATTGGAGTTAAATTTTCTGCAATCTCTAATTTAAGCGTAATATTTTTTTTCAAAGCATAATCAGAATTAAGCTTAATTGAGCGGCGCAAAACCTCGTGCAAATTAATATTATTATCTAAATTTAGTGAAAAATTACCTGATTCAACTTTTTGAACATCAAGCAGATCATGAACCATGTCAAATAAATCTGATGCCGCATTTTTGATTTCTTTTACATAATCAAGGCATTCTTCAACTGATTTTGAAGTAGAAATCTCATCTTTTAAAATATCTGAAAAAGCAATAATTGCTGATAAAGGTGTTTTTAATTCATGACAAATTGCTGACAAAAACTCATTTCCAGAAAAGCTAGTACAAGATTTAACTTTAATTGCCGCAGAAGCCTGTTTTAGTAAGCTTGGGGTAAATGGTAAAACTGGCTTTTCTATATGATTTTGCGATAAGATCATGTTTCAAAATGGGTCATTGTTGGGGTTTATGAAAAATGATGCAGACAGCAGAATCGATTTATTTAAATTAAACAAATTAATTATATCAAAATATGTATTGATAAACTCAATAGTTATGAAAAATATCCACAACTTTCTTTACAAAAAAAATCGTCAGCAACAAATTAAAGGCTTTTATTATGTTGCTCGCTTTAAAAGCATTTCTAAAGCAGCAAAAGAAATGAATTTAACTCAATCAACTGTAACGCTGCAAATTCAGTCACTAGAAAGAGATTTAGAATTTAAACTTATAAATAGAGACACTAAGCCAATTTCCCTTACTGAAGATGGCGCAAATTTTTACGAAGTTGTTTGTCCTATAATGCAAGAATTTGAGTCAGCTATTGAAAAATTTCTTAATCGCAGAAAAGAACAATCTGAGAGAAAAATTGAAATCGCAGTACATCACATCGCCATATCCTACTTAATGCCGAAGATCATTTCTCATTTTAAAAAATCAAATCCCGAAGCTAAAATTATTGTAAGAAATATTCCAATCAGTGATGCAATTGAAAGACTAAAAGAAGGAACTATTGATTTGGCATTTTATCCAAATTTAGTAAAAGATCCCGAAATCGAACATATTGACACAGTTTCTTACGACCCAATTTTAATCATGAATAAAAACCATCCATTGGTTAAAAAAGAAATAAAAAGCTTAAAAGATTTAAAAGATTTCGATTTAATTAGAATTGATCGCGGCCTTATCGCCCTACCATTATTTGAAGAGGCGGTAAAAAAACATGGACTTAGTGGCAGCGTTGAATTTGAAAATGGCAATTGGGAAATGTTAAAACATTTCGTAAAAGAAAATGACTTTGTTGCAATTGTATCAACAATCTGTCTTGATAATAATGACGGTGATTTATTTACAAAAAACTTATCAAATTTTTTTCCCGCAATGGGCTACTCTATTGCCTATAAGAAAGGTCAGTTTTTTAAAATAGCCATAGAAAACTTTATTGATTCGATTAAGGCAGTTGATAAAGAGTTAAAATTTTCAGATCCAGATTTTGGAGAAAAAAGATGATGATATTGTAATGACTTTTGCATTAACCTCTGCCAATAGCTCTTCTAACTAAGAACCCAATAATCACACTTCGACAAGCTCTGTTGTGACATCGAGATCTTTTTAGTAGTATTAAAACTTAATCTTCGGGCTTCACACTAAGCTTTTTGAAGTAAGTAATGGCACTAGAAAAACTCAGATTCTGCTTCGATGTCACGCTGAGCTTGTCGAAGTGTGATTGTTGGATTCGGTATTAAAGCTACAACAATAAATAGCGTCAGAGGTTATTACTTTTTTTAATCTCCGTTTTATTTTCTTTTTTATCTTTTTTCTACTTCTTGAGTTATCGCTCCGTCGTATGACTTTGAATCCTCCGCGTTTTTAAAAACCACAAAAGCCTCTAAAACAATCGGTTTAATCACTGAGAGTCGAAGAGCGCAGCGATTCGGTGAGGGGTCAAAATAGTGAAATAGATGACTTTTTAATTTAGATTTTCAAAATCATTTACATTAAGAACTCTATAGAATTTATTAAAAATTTTAATTAAAAGTCTCTTTAAGATCAATAATCTTAAGAAATATTCAG
>CAMDMO010000063.1 GCA_945902255.1 Rickettsia typhi
AAAATTGAGTGTTTAAAAACATCAGCAAAATTGCCGGCGTGATAGATATGACGATAGTTCATTTGAATAGATCTGAGTGGGTTCCAATTCTTTCTAAAATTAAAGAATTGGGTGTTGGTCGGTAGATTA
This sequence comes from Rickettsia typhi, assembly GCA_945902255.1. Classification (GTDB taxonomy): domain Bacteria; phylum Pseudomonadota; class Alphaproteobacteria; order Rickettsiales; family UBA1997; genus UBA2645. The sequence continues at coordinate 130 of CAMDMO010000063.1, forward strand.
GTAGCCAATCTGGTTCAATGTGTAACTCTCTTGACCCATCATAGTCGCCCACCAACTTATGATCGCAATACTTTGATGGTAGAGACTTTCTTGATATTAATAAATCTAATACATTGGTAAACTTTGATGGATCTTTTCCTCTTTTAAGCATCAGCTTAAATTCTTTTTTAAATTGATTTGTTCGAATTATTTCTAGCATGGTGATGGGGTTTTTGTAATATAGCGACGGTTAAGAATTCAGATCTTTCATTAAATCCTTTACACTTTTAAAAGAGGGTAATTTTTTTTCATTTTTACGAGATTCTTCCAATGCCTTCATTGTTTTTTTATTTAAAATCCTAACCACGCCATCATCTCTAACCAAAATAGTTTGCTTTTGCTTTAGAGCGTCTAAAACATAGTCTTTAATTGAGACCCCAAGATTAATTGCGGCGATTTTAATTTTTTTATATTCCTTATCTGGAATTTCGATAGTCATTTTGCTCATATAGATATTTTTTTAATTACGGTAATACAGCTTTGCATAAAAGTGTATTTATGTAAAATAAATTGTAAATAAATTATACCAAACTTTAGCCAAAAAACCAGCCAGTAATCATATAATTTAGCAATAATATCACAATCGACGCGGCTACTACTGCATTGGTTGTTGCAACGCCAACTCCTTCAGCGCCGCCTTTAGAATTATAGCCAAAATAGCATCCCATAATTGATATTATAAAGCCAAAAAAACCGGCTTTGGTTAATCCAGAAACTACATCAATTCTTTCTAAAAATTTAAAAGTGTTGCTAATATATGGACCCGAAGAGAAGCCGAGAGAGTGAACGCTTACCAAATAGCCTCCGAGCACGCCAATAATATCAGCAATCAACACCAAAAGCGGTAACATTAAAGTGCCGGCAATAATTCTTGGAGCAAATAAATATTTAAAAGGATTGGTAGATAATGTGCGCAAAGCATCAATTTGCTCAGTGACTTTCATAGTGCCAATTTCAGCGGCCATTGAGGCGCCAACGCGTCCAGCAACCATGAGGCCCGCAAGCACTGGTCCTAATTCGCGAGTAATTGATAATACTACTACAGTGGCGATAGTGCTTTCAGCGTTGAAACGAGAAAATCCGGAATAGCTTTGTAGTGCCAAAACTGCGCCAGAAAAAATTGCGGTTAGACCAACTACGGGTAGAGAAAAATATCCAATTTGTAGAAATTGTCGTAAAATTAAGCGCGGATAAAAAGGTGGGGAGAAGCAATGCTTAACTGAGTTGAAAGTGAATAGACTTATTTCGCCCAGCTTCGCAAGGTTTAATAAGGTGAAATGTCCAACTTTTTCAATTGGTGAAATAAGTTTTGAAAGCATTTTTTTTAAAAATTGATTTTTAGAAATTTCTAGTTGAATATTGATTAAATGTAAACTCGAATCAAAAGACAACCGGAAATTTTTAAGCATAGATGTTTAAGAAAAAATCAAAAATTGCAATTTTGTTTCTGATTTCTTGCTTTATTTTAAGCAAGAGCTTGTTGCTGCTTCACGGTTTTTCGCATCAAAATTTCACCAATATCGCTGCAATTGAAGATCAAAATTTTTTAACAAAATTTTTTGGTGAGCATAAAAAATCAGGAAAAAGCTCTGATGATTGTTTATTATGCTCTGTTTTAAATTTACAAAATCAAATCTCAGTTATTGATAGTCTTTCTTTTGCAGCTTCATGCTTTCTTTTAATTTTTGCTTTTAGATTTTTTGATTCTGTAAAACTTTCTTTTCTACTCGCATCTCATCATTCTCGCGCACCTCCTACATTTTCATAGTTATAAGGCACTTTTAAGTAAGCTGCCAGATTTTAATTTTTCCTAAATTTAAATTTTAAGCTATGAAGCAAATTTTCTTACTTTTTTTATCGTTTTTTTTATTTACAAAAACATCTGCTGCAGCTTCTGCTAGCAAGGTTACACAAAATATTAATTCACAAAATTCTAATATTTTAGATTATCAAATAAGCGCTACAAAACTTGATAATTCGCGCAATAATCTTTCTGCTAAAACTGGGCAAAGCGCTTATTCATTTTCGCAATCCAATATTAATAACTTGCCGCAAGCGCAAACTACGCAGCTAAATCAAGTTTTGTTAAGGGCTCCGGGTGTTATACAAAATTCTCTTGGGCAAATTCACATCAGGGGAGATCACTCTAATGTGCAATATCGTATTAATGATATCATGATTCCGCAGGGTATTAGCGGTTTTGGTAATAGTTTTGATACTCATTTTGCAGATTCTATAGATTTGCTTAGGGGTGTTTTGCCGGCTCAATATGGATTTCGCACCGCTGGTGTTGTTGATATTAAAACTAAGGGCGTAAAATTAGAAAAAAGCGGTAGATCAGAAATTACAACTGGCGGCAACGATACTCTTGGGTTTAATCAGCAGTTGAGTGGTTTTGAGGATCGTCTCAGTTATTATTTAAATGCTAATTATTTACAAAATGACAGAGGAATTGAGTCTCCAACTGCCGCAAGAAAATCAATTCATAACGAAACTAAGCAAGATAGAATTTTTGGATATTTTTCTTACTTACTTGATGCTAAAAAAAGATTAAGTTTGATTGTTGCGAACTCAACCAATCGCTTTCAAATTCCAAATATTGCAGGAAAATCTGTAAAATATGAGTTACCAAATTCTTTTGTAAGCTCTTCAAATTTAAATCAGAGGCAAAAAGAAAGTAATCGTTACGCAATTTTATCCTTACAGGGCGTAAGTGATAATGAGGTTGATTATCAATTGTCGCTTTTTTCTCATCATAGCAAAAATCAGTTTAATCCTGATTTTGTTGGCGATTTAATTTATAGTGGGGTTGCTTCAAAAAATAATAGATCGGCCTTTTCTAATGGAGTTCAAAGTGATTTTTCTTATGCATTAAATGAAAAAAATACTGCGCGATTTGGTTTTTTTGCAAGTGATGAAAGATTAAAAACCAATAAAAGTAGTACGGCATTTTTATTGGCAGAACATGCTGACGAAGAGGAGGAGGGTCATGATCATGAGCTAGAAGCAACAACTGCCACTAAAAAGATTATTGATAATAGTAAAAAAAGTACTCAGCTTTATGGGGTATATTTGCAAGATGAGTTAAAAATTAGGCGGGATTTAACCTTAAATTTTGGCGCTAGATTTGATGCTTTTGAAGGCAATGTTAGTGAAAATCAAATTAGTCCAAGGCTTGGGGTTGTTTATGATCTTTCGAGTAAAACCAAAATTCACGGTGGATATGCTCGCTATTTCTCTCCTGCCAAAAGTGATCTTTTGTCAAATTCTTCAGTTAGTCAATATGCTGGCACAACAGCTAGACCAGAAGTCACGCTAAATGATAATGTAAGGCCAGAGCGCAGTAATTATTATGATCTTGGCATTGCTCATAAAGTTAGCCAAAATCTTACGCTTAATCTCGATACATATTATAAACAAAGTAGAAACCTATTAGACGAACATCAGTTCGGTAATTCTTTAATTTATAGCCCTTTTAATTATGAAAAAGGCAAAGCATATGGCGTTGAGCTTGGTGCTGATTATAGACAAAATAACTTTTCTGCTTTTGCAAATTTTTCTACACAAAAAGTGCAAGCAAAAAACATTGTTTCTGCTCAATATATAGCTCATAAAGAAGATATCGAGGCTGCGTCAGGAAAATATATTCATCTTGATCACGATCAGACTTATAGCGCTTCTTTCGGAGTTAATTATATTTTGCATCAAATAAACTATGGCCTTGACGGGCTTTATGGATCTGGCCTTAGAACTAATGAGGGCAATACTAACACAATGCCAGCTTATACCCAAATTAACGCTAGTTTAGCTAGTGATGTTAATTTGCCATTGATTGAAAAAGTAAATATTCGTCTTGCAATGATAAACATATTTGACAATGTTTATCAGTTGCACGACGGCTCTGGAATTGGCGTTAAAGCTTCGCAATATGGACCAAGAAGAACCGCTTATTTAATTATAAGTAAGTCATTTTAAAAAAGGGGTCAGACCCCTTTTCTTCAAAAGGGGTCTGACCCCTTTTTACTTTTAATAAAATTATATATGGAAATTATAAATATTATCAAACTCGGTGGAGCCTTAATTTATCCGCTTCTAATAATCTGTTTTATCGCTATAGCTTTAATCATCGATAAAATTTTACTTTATAAAAAACTAGTAAAATTACCGCAAAATTTATTTGATTTAATTGAGACTTATAATTTTAAATGGAGTGAGTTTGAGTTAGAGATGTCAAAGCTTCCGGCTAATAATTATTATCGCAGATTTTTTGAAATTATTTTGAAAAATAAAAAAAATCCAATTTGGTGGATAGAGTCAAGATCTCAAGATGAGGCGAAAATTATTGAAAAAAATCTTAATAGTTCTTTATGGATTTTAGAAACTATAGTCACGGTTGCTCCATTATTAGGGCTGCTTGGAACAATTTTTGGCATGATGAGTTCTTTTAAAATAATTGGAGTTAATGGACTTGTAAATCCGAGTGGAGTTACGGCTGGAGTGGCAGAAAGCCTGATTGCAACTGCTTTTGGCTTAGTTATCGCTATTTTTTCTTTATTTGCTTTTAATTATTTTTCTAAAAAAACTAATCAAATTTTAGATGAGCTAGAGCGCTTAGGAACTAGAATTATTGATCACATTAAGCTTGATTCTTAAGATATGAAAATAAAAAGAACTTCCATCTCAAAAAAAGGTCGCATTGAAATTATTCCAATGATTGATGTGATGTTTTTTTTGCTCGCAACTTTTATGTTGGCATCGCTTTCTATGCAAAGTGTAAACAGTCTGCCAGTAAATTTAACTGAAGGAAAATCTGATAGTTCGCAATTAGAAAAAGAAATTACATTAACCATAAATCAAGATGGTGTGGTTTTTTTAAATAAAGAACAAATTGCGATGGAGTCTTTAGTGCCTAAGTTAAAATTGATGTTAAATGATAAAAATGATAAAATAATTATTGCGGCAGATAAAAAATCTCTACATGGAATTGTTGCAGAAGTAATGTTAAAAAGTCGTGAAGCGGGTGCGAAACATTTTTCAATTATTACAAAAAATCCGTGAATTATCCTCGCTCTAGTTTTTTTATTGCCTTACTAATTTTGATTTTGACAAGTTTTTTAGTGTCATTTTTTTTGACAAAAAAAGTCGACATTACGCCTGTTTCTCTAGAGATTGAAGCTGATATGTTGCAAAATGATTCCTCGCATCAAGAAATAAAATCTGCGGGAATAAAAAAATCTAGTCAAGTAGTGAAAAATCATGATCTGCTTAACGCTGATTTAAATTCTAGAGAAAAAAACTCTGCACCAACATATCATCCCCTTCCTGAAATTCCTGATGATTTGCGTCAAGAGGCTTTTAGCAGCTATGCAACTGCGCGTTTTTATATCAATGGCAATGGATTGGTTGAAAATGTTGAATTAATTAAGCCTTGTAATAATCCAAAATTAAATCATTTATTAGTTAAGAGTTTAAGAAATTGGCGATTTTCTGCTAGAGAGAAAAACTGGTCACAAGATATTAATGTTAATTTTGAGGTGAAATAATGAATCGGAATTGCAAAAACCTCTTAGAAAAATTTGATTTGCGACAACTTCTAAATAGATTTGGAAAAATTTTATTAATTTTATCTTCATTATTTATTGCGAATGTTGCGGAAGCAAGAATTGCGATATTAGCCTGTGAACCTGAGTTGGGAGCTTTAGCGCGTGAAATTGTGGGAAAATATGTTGATGTTGCAAATGCAACTCGCGCTAATCAAAATCCCGCCCTTTTAATAGCAAGAGACACTAAGCTAAATGGCAAAATAACCAGAGCCTATATGGTTTTTTGTTATGGAGGCGGATTAGAAAATGAATGGCTTCCTGATCTAATAAGGCGTTCTGGTAATTTTAAAATAAGGTCAGGAGAGTCAGTTTTAATGGCTTCTGACTATGTAAATAAAATAAATAATCCAAATCTTTTAATGGAAAATGCAAGTCCAAAGGATTTTAAGGGGGCTAGTGGTGGCGATAAATCTTCTTCAAGTGTTGATGAAAATGTTACTGATGCAAATAAACAAAATCGAAACATTGCCAGACCTCATCTAAATCCCAAAAATATGATTAATATTGCGGCTGCATTTACTAATCGCATTAAAATAATTGATCCCGCAAATGCAAAAAGCTATCAAGATGCTTACGAACAATTTGTGATAAAATGGAATCAAAAACTTTTAGAATGGCAAGAAATAGCTGCGCCACTAAGTGGCTCAAGCGTAATGGCAAGTAATGATTCTTGGATTTATTTAGCGGAGTGGTTAAATTTCAATTTAATCAAAATTGAAGAAAAAAATGGTTTAGCAATAAGTCATCGTCGCGTTAGAGAGTTAATTTCGGCGCTAAAAAATAATCCACCAAAAATGATACTCTATGCTGATTTTGAAGATAATAATATCAAAGGCTCTATTGCAAAATTGAGTCAGGAGTTAAAGGTAAGGGTAGTTTTTTTGCCTTTTACGGTTGGCGGAACCGTGGGCAGTGAGGATATTTATAAATTATATGAAAATACGGTGCGTCGTTTGGTTACTGATTGCAGCAAGGTAGTTTGCAGCACTTCTGACTATCGTAGCTTGAGTGATTATATAAAATATGACAAAACTAATACTATGAAGAGTTACTAGGGCGGCGCACAAGCATTGCGCTAACCACTAGCAATAAGAATCCACAATAAATAAAGTTCCACGCTGCCATTGATAAATTAAGTAGAAAAAATTGAGGCTCGTCACAGCGAATGGCTTTGGTTTCTAGTAAGGCGGCTTTTAGATTTTCTAAATCTTGAATATCATTAAGATCTTCTGACGAGCAAGTAGTTGGTCCACGAAAAATTTTTTGTTCAACTCCAACATGATAAAAAGCTACGGCGCAGTTAATTAATAATAATATTGCGCATAAAAATAAAATAATTTTAGAGTGTTTTTTATTTTGTTTAAAAAGAAAGCTAGATAAGACAAGTGCTATAATTGCAAAGAAGGGCTTGCGCTGGTGAAGGCATAAAATACAAGGCTGATAATCAAAAACAAACTGTGAAATATAGGCAAAAACAAGTGCAAAAATTGATGCAAATAATAAGAAAATTAATAAATTATTAGCGCTAAATTTTGGCATTATTTTTTTAAAATCTTTTTAGCCAAATCTTTTCTTAATTCAACTGCGGGCTGATCGAAAGGATTAATATTTTTTACATAAGCAATTAAAATTGTCTCTAAAAACATTTGCATCATTAATCCGCCCAAAACTTCTTCATCAAGTTTTTGAATTTCAAAAATTCTAATTGGTAATTTTTTCTTATTTAAAACTTCAATTGTAGTTTCTTGCTCAACATTAACCACTTCTCCCAAAGTTTTGCCACCAAATAAGGTGGGACAAGCTTTTAAGTCGTTTATTTTTAAATCATTTGGATGTTTTTTTAAAGTAACAAAAGTAAAAAATTTATCTTTTGGGCCATCTAAATAAAGCTGAAGTTGACTATGTTGATCAACCGTTCCCATTGAATTTATTGGCACTGAACCAAAGCCATTTTTCCCCAAAGATTCTGCCCAGAGTTGGCGATACCAGTCAGTAAAGTTTTTAAAATTATCAACATAAGGCATTACTACATTACTCACAAATCCCTTCTCATAGAGCCAGAGTTGCGTAGCGCAAGCGTTCATAACTGATTCATCTTTATTTAAAAAATCATCGACAATTTTTTTAGCGCCTTGGCGAATTTTTTTGCCATCAAGTCCAGCAATAATTGCGGGTAGCAAACCTACGATTGAAAAGCAGGAAAATCTGCCACCAATTTTATTAGAATGAGGGGTAATTTTTGCTCCGATTTCTTGAGCAATTTTAGCGATTGAATTATCTTGTGACTCAGTGATGAATAAAAATTGTTTAGCAAAATTTATTAATTTTAATTTTTTGAATTTATCAATAATAATAAGGGTCTGACATATTGTTTCAATGGTTTCACCAGATTTGCTGATGACTAAAAAAAATGTATTTTTTAAATCAATATTATCTAGACAGTTTTTAACACTAGTTGGATCGATCGATTCAAGAAATTCTATTTTATTTTGAAATTTTAGAGCGCTTAAAGTTTTGCCGCCTAAGCTTGATCCGCCAACGCCCAATACTAAAACCTTTTTATATGAATTAGTTAGTTTTGCTAATTTTGTAAATTCCTTGAGGTCGGTTTGGTTAAAAATAACATCAATTGGCGCTATTTCAGCATTTTTGATTTTATTTGATAGGATAATTGCAGATTTTTTGCATAAATTTAGGGTTTTTTGCAAGGTTTTTTGGGAAGGAAGGTTCTTAGAATGCTGTAAATAAAGTGACTTCGTCATATTTGTTGAGTTGTTTATTTGGTATATGCTTTAGATATTTAAAGTTGCAACTAACAACTATTGCCAAAGGTTATGTACCAAAATAAGAAGTTTAGTATTTCTTAAAACACGGACCTAATTATTAACTCAAACTTTTTAAAGTGGAAGGGCTTGTATTCTTGAAATAATTGATTAAAATGATTTTCTCGTTAAAATTTGGCTGGGTAGCAAAGTGGTAATGCAAGAGCCTGCAAAGCTTTTATCCGTCGGTTCGATTCCGACCCCGGCCTCCAAATCTTCCTTCACTTCGTTTTTTTATTTTTTTCTAGCCGTAATTTTTGGATCTCTTAGATATAAGGGATCAGAGTTTGGCGATTCATAGCTATTGCAAAATTTTTCATAAGCTAAAAGTCCAATTAAATCACTTTCAACCAAATCTTCACCTTCGCTAATCTCGAAATTATTATGAGATTTTTTTAAAATTTCTGCCGCAATTTTTTTCCCCGAACCGCATAATAAAAATTTTTCTGATATATTTTTATTTGATAGATCTTCAGCCTTTA
>CAMDMO010000064.1 GCA_945902255.1 Rickettsia typhi
TGGAATTTGAAATTCTTTAGCAATCGCTTTTAAGCCTTGAGTAATTTCAGAGATTTCTTGCACACGATTTTCACTAGAGCGAGAACTGCTACCGCGAATTAGCTGCAAATAATCTACCACTAAAAAAGCTAAATTATTTTTACGAACCATTCTTCGGGTACGAGTTCTTAAAGCAGCAATTGAAAGAGCTGGAGTGTCATCTATAAAAAATGGTAATTTCGAAATTTCCGCACTACGCATTGCAACCACTTCCCATTCAGTGTCATTTAATTGACCAGTTCTAAATTTTGTTGCATTTAAACTACTTTCCATAGAAAGAATTCTTGCCGCAAGCTGATCAGAAGACATTTCTAAAGAGAAAAATCCAACCGCTTTTTTATCTTTCTGATTTTCAATATCTTTATTTAAAAATTTACAAGCATTCAAGGCAATATTAATTCCAAGCGCGGTTTTACCCATTGAAGGTCTGCCTGCAAGAATTATTAAATCTGATTGCTGTAAGCCACTTAAAATTTTATCAAGATCAGCAAGGCCAGTTGAAATTCCACTAATATGCGAATCGCGCTTTCTAGCGATTAAAGTTTTTTCAAGAGTTTCGGTTAGAGAAGAAGAAATGCTACGAAAATCATTTTTACCATTTCCATGCTCTGAAAGCTTAAATAGACTAGTTTCAGCAATTTCAATTTGCTCTTCTGCAGAAGTTTTTTCTTCTATTTTATAAACACGATTTACCACTTCTTCGCCAATCATAACTAGCTCGCGCTTCAAAGCTAAATCATAAACTAATTTTGCATAATCGGCGATATCAATTATTGAAGAAGCTGAAGAAAGTAAAGTTGCAAGATATTGAGCGCCACCAATTGCTTTAATTGAGGGATCTGATTCAAAAAATTGTTTTAGAGTAACTTGATTTGCTACAATATTTACTTTTTCAACATTATGTAAAATTTGTGAAAAAATCTTTTGATGAGAAGGTTCGTAAAAATGTTCAAGGCGAAGAAAATCTGAAACACGATTTAAATATTCATTATTTAAAATTATGGTTCCTAAAATAGTTTGTTCGGCCTCAATATTATAGAGCTCTTTTCTAATTAGATTGCTGGAATTTTGTGCTGTTTCTATTGGCATTTTTAAAATGTTTATTCCTTGCTTTAGATGCTAATCGGGGAAAAATCTATAAAACCAATTCGAGATAAAAAACCTTTCAAAATCTTTATCCTCGAATCGAAGAGAGTTGAGAATCTCGTGAACTTGGCTTAGACGTTTAAACTCATGAGATCCTCGAAGCTTCGCTTCAAGGATGACGGAAGTTAGTAGATTCCTTATTTTTGAACTGATGTTTATAAAAACCCGTCATCCTTGACGCATAAAGAGTCGAGGATCTTATGAGTTTGGCTTTTTATCAAAAAACTCCTGAGATACTCGGCTCTTTTAAGTCAAGGATGACGAGGATCGGTTTTAAAATAAATTATTTTTTACCAAATCCTATACGACTAAAAAAACCTCTTTTAACAACCTCTCCTTGATATTCTTCAACCGCATTTTCAATATCTTCATTGATATCAAAATTTGACTTTTTATCAACAGCTTGTTCTTCAATAGGTTCTTCATTATCATGATCAGAACCTTTATTTTCTTCAAGATCTTCATCTTGGTCAAGACCTTCATCTTCTTCGTCTTCTTCAAGATCTTCATCTTCACCAGCAACTTCCTCGTCCTCTTCAATCTCTTCTTCTTCATCATCAAATTCATCTTCTTCTATTTCTTCCTCTAGCTCTTCTGTAGTCCAGCCACCTAAGGCTTCAATTTTTGATTCAAGATATTCTGAAAATTTTGCTAATGTTTCAAGAGCATAGGCAAGTTTTTCTGGATTTTCTCCATAAATTTTATGACAATCACTGAACAAAGAAAATTCTGTTTCAAGGCTTAGGAAAGCTCTTTGAAGCTTTATTTCTTCAAGAAATTCTTTAGCAATTTCGGCATTATTGGCAGATAAAAAATCTGCAAAAAATCTAGAGAAATTTTTAACCGACGAATGCTCATAGTCATTACGCTTAGCAATTAAAACTTTAAGCTCTTCTGAAATGCTGCTTTGCTCTTCTTGTGTAATAGTCATAAATATATTCAAATTAAATTAAAATTACTCTACAGTTACTGACTTTGCCAAATTTCTTGGCTGATCAACATCATTGCCTTTAAAAAGAGCGACATAGTAAGAAAGAAGCTGAGTTGAAACAACTGGCAATAATGCTTCTTGAATTATCCCTGCAATTTCTGGAATTTCTATAGTTTTTTTCGCAATCTTCTTAAATTGGGAAATTCCAATCTTGTCACTAATAAAAATTATTTTCCCGCCCCTTGCATTTACCTCTTCGGCGTTAGAAATTGTTTTTTCAAATAATTCATTATTTTTATTTCTAGGAGCAATTACAACAATTGGCATTTTTTTATCAACCAAAGCAATTGTGCCGTGCTTTAATTCACCAGCAGCAATGCCTTGAGCGTTAATATAAGAGAGTTCGCGCAATTTTAAAGCCGCTTCAAAAGCGGTAATTTGAGAAATGCCACGACCAATATAAAGTAAATTTTTAGCTTTAGTTAAAAAACGAGCAACTTTTTTGATATTTTTTATATCTCCATCATTAAATAATTGATTCATTTTAGCGCCAGATTCTATTAATTGGTGCAATAATTCAAGCTTTTGTTCTTTATCAATACTTCCTTTTATTGAAGCCAAGTGAATCGCAAAAAGACTTAAAACGGCAATTTGTGCAGTATATGCCTTAGTGGATGCAACTCCAATTTCAGGGCCGGCAACAGTGCGAATTACCGAATCAGATAATTGCGCCATAGTGCTTAGGGCAACATTAACAATTGAAAGAATTTTTTGATTATTTTTCTTAGCAAATTTTAACGCCGCAAGAGTATCTGCAGTTTCTCCTGATTGAGAAATAAAAATCATCAGATTGTCAGCGCGAAAAGGATGGGCGCGATAACGAAACTCTGAAGCAATATCAACTTCAACTTCTATTTTAGCAATTTCTTCAATTAAATATTTTGCACATAAGCCCGCGTAATAAGAGGTTCCGCAAGCAACAATTGTGATTTTATTAATTTCTTTTAAATCAAAAGAAAAATTTGGCAAATGAATTGAATCACTGCTTAAATCAACATAGGCTTGAATTGTTTCTTCTAAAACACGAGGTTGTTCATAAATTTCTTTAAGCATGAAGTGATCATAACCATCTTTAGAAACTCTATTATTTTCGGCTTCCATTACCTTTGAAGTTCTTTTTATTTCTTCTTCTTTATTGTTAAAAATTGTAATTTGCTTGTCCGAAACTAGCGCGAATTCTTCATCTTCTAAAGCTATGATATTGCTGGTATAATTAGATAATGCGTAATAGTCGGAAGCAATATAGTTTTCAGATTTTCCAACCCCTAAAATTAAAGGCGAACCTCTTTTTGCAACGGCGATTATATTTTCTCTGTCTTTAAACATTACTGCTAAAGCAAAGGTTCCATGAATTTCTTTAGCAGTTGCAATCAAAGATTTTTTAATATCATTGGTTTTTTCATAATGATATTGAATCAAATGCGGTAAAACTTCAGTGTCAGTTTGACTTAAAAAATTAACTCCATTTTTTTCTAATTTTTCTTTAAGCTCTTGATAATTTTCGATAATTCCATTATGCACTAAACAAATTTTTGATGAAGCGTGGGGATGAGCATTTTCTTTACTCGGGCGACCATGAGTAGCCCAGCGCGTGTGACCAATTCCAATATCAGATTGCAGTTTGGATTCTTTTATCGCAAGTTCAAGATTGGCAATTTTTCCTTCTTCTTTTATAGTTTGAAATTGACCATTTTTAAGCACCGCAATTCCCGCCGAATCATATCCACGATATTCCAATTTTTTTAGCCCATCGAGAATAATTTCAACCGCCTCTTTTTTACCAACAACCCCAACAATTCCACACATAATTTTAGTTTTTTTAGTTTATAAGAAATAAGATACAAACTATGCTAGAAGCGGCTTGAAGAAAGTAAATTGTAATTTTTTGTAATAAGGTTTTATTAGTCACTTTTCATTATTGTTACACTCCTCAAAAACCACAAACTGGACAGGGTTTATAACTCTGCCCTAAGATCTAATGTCCTACTTAAGCAATATAGGTTCTGAATTTTCTGCACGAAGTTAAGTGCATACAGTTACAAACCAATCCCAGCCGTGAAGTTATCATGTTTTTCTTGAGTTTTTTGATTCTTTTTTGATTTCGTTAAATTCTTTTTTGAGCTTGTCACCCCGTCGAATGACGGGGTCCATCTGGTCACCAAATCTTAACCTAATTTAAAATTGAAATCTTGACAAGATGGACCCCGTCATTCGACGGGGTGACAAGCTCAGAAAAGAATCAAAAAACTTAAGAAAAAATATGATAACTTGAGAAGAAATCGGGATAAAAGAGTAAAAAGTTATAGGTAAAGTTAGCGATAAGCTAATATGAGTTAAAAAATATCTTCACATTCTCACTTCTTATATTTAATGTCATAAAGCTAATTCAAATTCCAAGTTACTTCCATAATCATGTTGTCATTAAAACAAATCAAAGCCGTTTTATTTCTAGCTTTTGCGATGTTTTTTTGCGCAACAGAAATATTAGCAAACAACTCCCCTTCCTCGGTAAAAAAAATAGAATTTACCCAAGATAATCAACTCGAAATTACACTTTCTAAAAAAACTGATTTTAAAATTTTTACTCTAAAAAATCCAAATCGCTTAGTGATAGATATAATGGATTCTAAGCTTGAGAATAAAAACTACCAACCAAAGCTTTCTTCACTCACCTCATCTTTTCGCAGCAAAAAAGATCCTAATTATTTAAGATTAGTTTTTGACCTTAACAAGCCGATAAATATTGTTTCAAGCAGGTTTGAAAAAATAAAAAATAACTCAAATAAAATTATCGTTGAGGTCAGCCAAGAAAAATCTAAGGATTTTATTACAAGCAAGGCAGAGGAATTTGATGTTAAAACTACCAAAGTGAATAATTCCGATGGCACTTCAAAATATGTGGTAACAAAAATCACAAAAAACCAACCATCTTTTACGGGATATAAAAAAATTCCAACTATAGTAATTGACGCAGGTCACGGCGGAAAGGATCCTGGAACTATTGGTAATTTTGCCCGCACTAAAGAAAAAAATATTACTTTATCTTATGCAAAAGAATTGGCAAAACAACTAATGAACACTGGGCGATACAGGGTTTATTTAACTCGCAATAATGATTATTTTATTTCCCTAAGACAAAGAGTTGAAAGAGCTCGCAAAATAAAAGCCGATATTTTTATTTCACTACACGCAAACTCCGCTGCTGATTCTTCGGTTTCAGGCTTTTCGCTTTATACCCTATCTGAAAATTCTTCAGATAAACAGGCGGAATTATTAGCGCAAAAAGAAAATCGCTCCGATATCATCGCCGGCATTGATTTTTCTAACGCAAGCTATGATATTATGAAAACTTTGATTGACTTATCGCAAAGAGAAAGCAAAAACAGCTCAGCAAATTTTGCGGCCATCACGGTAAAATTAATAAAAAAATCTGATATAAAAATTTTACAGAATAGCCACAGATTCGCTGGATTTGCGGTGTTAACCGCTCCAGACATGGCGTCAATCCTGCTTGAGCTTGGATATTTATCCAATAAAAATGAAGAAAAACTGTTAAACAATATATTTTACAAAAGACAAGTTGCTAAAATTTTAGTTGAAGCAATTGATGAATATTTTTCAAAAAATAAATTATAAATATGAATAAAACCATAAAAGGACTATTTGCAGCCGGATTATTTTTAGCATTTATTCTGATCGCTTTTGGAATGTTTGTTTTTAAAAGATATAGTGAAAACTTGCCAGATTATGAGCAATTAAAAAACTATAATCCAATGATCACTACTCGCATCTACTCTTCAGATGGATCTTTGATTAGTGAATTTTCAAAAGAAAAAAGAATTTTCGTTCCAATCAATGCAATTCCTAAAAATTTAATTAACGCTTTTCTTGCTGCCGAAGACGCTAATTTTTATAAACATTCTGGAATTGACCCAATCGCAATTTTTCGCACTTCAATACAAAATATGTTTGCGGTTTTAAAAGGCGATCCTGCACTTGGTGGCGCTTCAACCATTACTCAACAGGTGGTAAAAAACTTTTTATTAACTAAAGAAAAAACTTTTCAACGCAAAATAAAAGAAGCGATTTTAGCTTTTCGCATGACTGAAAATTTTTCAAAAGATCAAATTTTAGAATTATATTTAAATCAAATTTACCTTGGATCCGGATCATATGGCGTAGCTGCGGCAGCACAAGTTTATTTTAATAAGTCGGTTGATGAATTATCTATAGAAGAAGATGCATTACTTGCAACCCTACCAAAAGCTCCTTCAAAACTTGATCCTCGCAAAAATATCGAAAAAGCAAAATGGCGCAGAGACTGGGTTATTAAACGCATGATTGAAGAAAATTTTATCACTCAAGCTGAAGGTGATAAAGCAATGGAAAATCCTATTATTTTAAAAATACAAGATTTTGACGAAACAACTAAAGCTAGCTTTTTTTCTGATAGTGTAAAAAAAGAATTAACTGAACTTTATGGCTCAGATAGTGTTTTTGAAAATGGCATCGTGGTTCGCACCACACTTGATCCACACTTGCAAAAACTTGCCGCTATTGCCTTTGAAAATGGTGTTGAAGAATATGATCAAAAACATGGCTATCGTGGTCCAATCGCTAAAATTGATGCTAATGGAAACTGGAAAGAAGAGCTATCAAAATTAGATGTAAAAAAACTTTATAAAGAATCATGGCATAAAGCCGTAGTTCTTTCTTTAGCAAAAGATATTGCAACAATTGGCCTTGAAAATGGCGAACTTGGATCAATTGAATTTTCTTCGCTAAAATGGGCAAAAAAATATATTAGCACCGACGCTAGAGGCCCAGTGCCAAAAAAGATTTCCGAAGTTCTTGCAGTTGGTAATGTTATTTTAGTAGAAAAATCCAACAAAGGAGAAATTTATTTTCTGCGCCAAATTCCAGAAGTTAATGGAGCATTTTTAGTAATGGATCCACATAGCGGCAGAATTCTTGCAATGATGGGAGGATATGTAGATTCACCAAATCAATTTAATCGAGCCACTCAAGCAATGCGCCAACCTGGATCAACCATGAAAACTTTTGGATATATTGCCGCTCTTGAAAATGGCATGACTCCAGCAAGTATAGTAATGGATGAAGAAATTTCTCTCAACCAAGGCTCTGACCTTCCTCCATATAAACCAAGCAATTATTCTGGTGAATTTTACGGACCAACCACTCTTCGCACCGGGCTTGAAGTATCGCGAAATGTTACAACCGTTAGAATGGCTGATCAAGTTGGTTTAGATAAGGTTGTGGATGTAGTAAAAAAATTCGGTATTAATGATAAGCCTCAAAAAATTTATTCACTGGTTTTAGGATCAACCGAAACCACAATGACTCGCCTAGTTACGGCTTATTCAATGATGGTTAATGGTGGTAAAAAAATTACTCCCGCATTAATTGAAAAAATTCAAGATCGTAATGGCGCAACTATTTATCGTCGCGATAAAAGAGAGTGCAGAAACTGCGTCTTTACCGACTCAAATAGAGGTGCAGATCAAATTCCTATGCCAAGCTTAGATGACAGTAAAGAACAAATTACAGATCCTGCTACGGCATATCAAATTACATCAATGCTTCAAGGTGTTGTTGAAAGAGGAACTGCGGCACGCGCCAAATCAATTGGAAAAATTATTGGTGGTAAAACTGGAACAACTAACAACTCTTACGATTCTTGGTTTGTTGGATTTTCCCCTGACTTAGTTGCTGCGGTTTATATTGGATTCGATAATCCAAAAAGCTTGGGATCTGAAGAAACCGGCGCTTCCGTAGCCTTGCCAGTTTTTATAAATTTCATGAAAGAGGCTTTAAAAAACACTCCATCCACACCTTTTAGAGTTCCTAATTCAGTAAAATTTGTAAAAATTGACCGCACCACCGGCAAGCTCCCTACCCCACAAACGCCAAAAGAACATATTTTCTTTGAAGCTTTTAAGTTAAATGACACGGTTGATGAATCTGATTTAGAAGATGAAGATAAAATGAATGAAGAAAAGCCAAATGAATTTGATGACAAACCTTCAGATTCTGACCCTACGGGGATTTATTAACGACATATAACAATTTTAAATGTCCGGCATAATATCTTTTTTCATCATCTTATCAATCATAATAATATCGATAAGGTTCTTTATCGCTCAAAATTCTTATGAAAAAATCTTAAGCTTTTATTTCATTTTCACTAATATAATTATTTTAATAATGATCAACTCAGTGGCTAGTTTTGACGCCATTTTAGACATTATTATAATCTTATTTTTACTCAAACTAGTGGCAGTGCTTTTTCTTTTATTTAATCGCAAAAAGATCTAAAAAATGAATTTATTTATTTTATTTTTGGCAATTTTAGCCTCTTTACTTCTATTGGCGTCAGCGATTGCTTTTTTAAAATCGAGGGATGTTTTTACTATGACTCACATAGTCATAATTTCTAACTGCTATATCATTCCTTTGCTGCTTTTAATCGTGGAAATTGAAAGATTTTCTTGGCTATCTTTTGCAAAAATTATTTCTTTAATTATTTTAAATTTAGTTGTAGCAATTCTTTTGTGCCATGCAATTGTAAGGCGGGCGATGATTAATAAGATTGTTCCAGACGCACAAATATCTAAATAACACTAATTACATTCTTTCTTAGGCGGTCATCATTCTTTTGGTTGTCACCCCGTCGCATGACGGGGTCTAT
>CAMDMO010000065.1 GCA_945902255.1 Rickettsia typhi
AAATTATTAACTTTTTCTTCAGCTGGTTTGTTAGATTTTGCAAGTCTTATCATAATTTTAGTTCATTCTAGATGTCATATCAATAACACGCATTAATTCTTTTAAATCGGTAATTCCGGCAAGAACTTTTTCAATTCCATCTTCCACCATTGGAACAAATCCTTGCTTTAGGGCGTAAGCTAAAAGTTCTTTGCGGCTTGCGGAGGCAACTACCAAATCATCGAGCTCAGTATCAAAAGGCAGAATTTCGCAGACTACCGCACGGCCTTTATAGCCTGAATTTCCGCATTTTTCACAGCCTTGAGATTTAAATATTTTTTCAACTCCGCTATGTTTTGGACCTAATAGTCTTTTTTCAAAAGCATCAACCGGTTGTTCTTTTTTGCAGTGAGTGCAAAGTTTTCTAGCTAGCCTTTGTGCAACTACGCAAATTAAGGCGCCAGACATTAAATAATTTGGCACGCCAATATTCATTAAACGCGGAATTGCACCTAAGGCGTCGTTGGTGTGCAAACTGGTATAAACTTGGTGACCGGTCATCGCCGCCTGAATAGCGGTGATAGCGGTTTCTTTGTCACGAACTTCACCAACTAAAATTACATCGGGATCTTGACGAAGTAAGGCTTTAATTCCAGAGGCAAAATCAACCCCAATATCACTTCTAACATTAGACTGACGAATTAGTGGAATGTGATATTCCACAGGATCTTCAAGAGTCATGATGTTTTTGTCAATTGAGTTGATGTAACTCAAAACTGTATAAAGTGTAGTTGTTTTACCTGAGCCAGTAGGGCCGGTTAGAATTATTACACCTTCAGGTCGTTTAACTAATTTTTTTAGTAAGTTGAAGTTATGCTCTGAGAATCCAAGTTTTTCAAGTGATAAAATTGACTGCTTTTCATCCAAAATACGCATTACAATATTTTCGCCATTTATCGTTGGCTGAGTTGAAACGCGAAAATCAATTTTTCTTCCCAACATATCTGAACTAATATGTCCATCTTGCGGCTTTCTGCTTTCCGCAATATTCATGGAAGACATGATTTTAATTCGTACCGCAAAAGCTGACCAATAATCTTTATGCACGCTTCGAATTTGCACCATTTTTCCGTCAATACGATAGCGAATGCGCAAGAAAAGTCCCTCGGGCTCAAAGTGTAAGTCTGAAGCGCCCTTACGAACGGCGTCAGTTAAAATTGCGTCAACCAAACGCACCATCGGGCTTTTATAGTCGCCTTTTAACTGCGATTCATCAATATTTTTACTATTTCCAGCGCTTTCAATTTCTTTTAAAATTCCTTCAATTGACATTTCATAACCATAATATTGGTCAATTGCCTGCAGAATTTCTACTTCAGAAATATATACTGGGTTGATTCTAAAATTTGGCGGGAAGAACCGACTTACTTGATCGATGGCAACAATGTCAAACACATCATTCATCGCAATTGTAATGGTGTCTTTAGTGTAAGAAATTGGAATTAATTTATTGTGAATTGCAAAATCTTTAGGAACTTTTTTTACTAATTTAGTGTCAATTAAAGATGATTTTAAGTCGACTTTTTTATTGCCGGAAGATTCGTTTAAAATTTCACCCAAGGCACCTTCGGAGATAAATCCGAGTTCAACCATGATTGCGCCCAGCGTTTTTGCTCCACCAAGTCTAGCTTGTTCTCGCGTGGCTATTTCTAACTGATCTTCAGATATAACTTTCTGCTCAATAAGTCTGGTGCCTATGTCAGCGTTGGTTGTTGAAATTGCCATCTGCTCTTGTTAAATTTTGGTTGTGTTGAATAAACTAAGTTGCAATCTAAACATGAGAAATAACAAAGAAATTTTGAGGAAAAATTGCGACGAAAAATGCAAGCTGTACCAAGTGGTACAGTGTCATTTTACAAGCAAATTTTTACCAAAATTCTGCAGTTATTTCTCATGTTTAGGTTGCAACTTGGTATTAATATATGTGAATATACCCTATCTATCAAGTCAAGGAATCAATCAATTTTATGTCAATTGTAACTCGTTTTGCTCCATCTCCTACTGGATATCTTCACATAGGAGGAGCGCGCACTGCATTATTTAATTATCTTTTCTCTAAAAACAATGGCGGAAAATTTTTATTGCGCATTGAAGATACCGATGAAAAAAGATCAACTAGTCAGGCAATAGATGCAATTCTCGAAGGCCTTGATTGGCTTGGCTTAAAGCATGATGGTGACTTTATTTTGCAATCAAAAAATATTGCGCGTCATAAAAAAGTTGCTGAAGATTTGTTGGAAAAAAATCAGGCTTATTTATGCTATACTTCGGCGCAAGAATTGGAGGAAATGAGAAGTGACGCAGAAAAAAAAGGTGAAGTTTTTCGCTTTAAAAGTCCGTGGCGAAATAAATTTCAATCACAAAGTTCTGATGCAAAGCCAGTCATCAGAATTAAGGCGCCACTTGAAGGGGAAAGTGTAATTCGAGATTTAGTGCAAGGTGAAATTAGGGTAAAAAATTCTGAATTAGATGATTTGGTAATGCTAAGATCTGATGGCAGCCCAACCTACATGTTAGCGGTTGTAGTTGATGATCACGATATGGAAATTACTCATGTTATTCGCGGCGACGATCACTTAACCAATGCTTTTAGACAAAAAATAATTTATGAAGCAATGTCGTGGAAAGTTCCAGAATTTTCTCATATTCCTTTAATTCACGGGCCAGATGGCGCAAAAATGTCAAAGCGTCACGGTGCAACTTCGGTAATTGAATATAAAAATATGGGATATTTGCCAGAAGCGATGCGTAATTATTTATTGCGCTTAGGCTGGTCGCATGGCGATTCTGAAATTATTTCTGATCTTGACGCAATAAAATGGTTTTCTTTAGATAAAGTTGGAAAATCACCATCGCGCTTTGATTTTGCTAAGTTAGCGCATATCAATAAACATTATATTAAAGAAAAAAACGAAGATGATTTATTGAAAATAACCGCAGAATTTTTTACAAAAACTCCATCTCAAAAAGAGAGAGAAAAAATTTCTAAAGCGATAAAATTTGTTAAAGAAAGATCTGACTTAATTGGTCAATTGGCTAAAAATTTAGAAATTTATTTTGATGGATTTACGGCAGATTTTGATGATGAATCTAAAAAAATTATTAATGACAAAAAATCTTTAATTGATGATTTATATTTAGCTTTATCCAATTTGGAAAGTTGGAATCATGACGGAATAAAAAATTCTTTGAATGATTTTGCTACTTCAAAATCTTTAAAAATAAAAGACTTCGGGCCGCTTTTAAGAATTTTACTAACTTTTTCGTCGGCATCTGCGGGTGGAATTTTTGATGTTATAGAGATTTTAGGAAAAGATGAGGTGCTTAGAAGGCTTAAGTATTAAAATATCCAATGTTCCGCAATTATTTACAAAAAAAGCCCCGTTTCACATGATGAAACGGGGCTTTTTTCTTCTAAATTAAAATCTTACTAGAACCCTTGATGAAATCCAAGTGTAGCAATTGTTTCTCTGTAAGAGTTATTTTTTCTGCCATCAATTCTAGCAGTGATGCTTGAGAATTCTGCAACTGGAATTGATAGTAAAGCTCCGCCGCCCAAGGTGAAACCTTGTTGATATTTTGGAGTTAGGCCATAACTAGCACTTCCTTCTGTAACTGTTGCTGATTTTTTTGAATAAAGACTGCTGTGATATCCGCTAACTTCTAATTTATAGAAAGATCCTTGAGGAAGTTCTACTTCTTTAGCGACTAAATCTTTATAAGAAGTTCCTAATTCAAAATTCATATTATTTGCAGATGATTTAGAAACCGAAACATTTCCAGCTGAAAGCCCAGTTTCTGTCCATCCACCATGATTGGTTTGTTGTAAAGTGGCTGAAGCAAATAAGTTTAATTCACCATTTAAATTGGTTGGAATTTTATAATTGCTGCCAACATTTAAATAATGGAAATTACCTTTAACATTAGCTTTACTGCTTTGGCTAGCGCCATTTACATTTGCACTACGAGTAGTGTCGGAGTTATAGAAGCCAGCGCCAATTTGAGCGATGTTATAAATATTACCAAAATCTGTTTTATAGTTTTTACCTAAACCAAAGGTAAAACCATTGCTATTCATATTATCTTTACCAGCATAAATGTAGCGGTTAATATTGGTTTTAGAGTTAAATACGCCACCAATTAATTGTAAATCTTCGTGATGACTTACTAATCCAACTGAGGTTACGTAGCCAGATGAAGAGTAAGAAGAAGAATCTTGAGTCGAGCTTTTGTAAACACTAAAATTGCCGCCAGAAATCCAAGCTGCAGTGTTTTTGTTGTTAGAAGCGTGAGCATTGCGTAATTTTTCAGAAACTGCATTACTAACGATTCTGCCAATTGCATTTTGAGATGAAAGTGGAGCATCAAGAGTGTTATTATCTAACTTTCTAGAAACCGTTGCTTTGGCGTAATTACTTCCGTAAGTAACATTTGCTACATAGTTATTATTATTTACAGAAACATTATCAAATTTTCCAGAAACCGTTCCACTAGTTGATTCAATTACATTTTGAGATGTAATAAAATAACCATCTTGAGCAGCTAGTTGAAAATTAGCGCTACCAGCAAGACTAACATTTCCGCCGGCAATAATTTTATCTATAGCAGATTCGTTAAATTCAAGGTTAGTGTTGCTTCCTGAAGCTAGAGTTAAATTATTAATAATGTTAAGAGTTCCAACTGAATTGCCTGCTGCTAGAGTTGAGCCAGATTCTAGGGCAAGAGATTTGATGGTTCCAGTACCGCTGATTGTTGCCCCAGAAGATGCAGTAGTATCACTATTAGCGATAGAGCCATTTACTTTTAATTCACCAGCTTGAACTAAAGTGTTTCCACTATAAGTGTTAACTTCGGTTAATTCTAATCTTCCGCTACCGGTTTTAACTAAAGAACCGCTACCTTCAATTGCATCTGCATAAGTAGCGTTTGATGAATAATTTGCTGCGATTTGACGACTAGTTCCAATTCTTCTTTTCCAGCCATTACCATTAAATGTCGGATTTGATGCTACAAGTTGTTCGGATAATATATTTTGAAAAGTATCCAAAGAAACATCCTGTTCAATATTTAAGGTGTTGCTTAAATATGCGTTCGAATAAATTCGTCCAGTAATGTTTGAGCCCTCTCTAATAGTAAGAGTAAAGTGATCTCCTCCAGTATAGTTTATCGCATCACTATTAGTGCTTGAAATGGTTCCAGAGTTGGTGATTGTTGCACTACCATCTGCAACGCCAACAACAGAGATAGCGTTTCCAAGGCCCGTAATTGTTCCGTTATTTGTAAGGGTAAAGTTTAGCTGATTTGCTGCATTAATTGCTTTTCCGGCCGAGCTGGAAATAGTTCCATTAGATTCGTTGGTAATAGTAGAGCTAGTGCTATTGGCTATTACTACAGAATCAGCTGAGCTGGTAACGCTTCCTGTGTTGGTAAGGGTAAAATTAGCCAACCCTTCATAATAAATTGCACTACCAGTAGTTCCGGTAGAAGAAATTGTTCCGTCATTGGTGATTTGAGCGGTATTTGAAGAGGTTCCGCCAAATAAAGTTATGGCATCATTATAAGCAGAGGTGATTATGCCAGTAGTGTCGTTATCTATAGTAAAATTACCTGAGTTATAATTATTATCTGCATCAGTCATATAAACCGTAACGGCGCCAATTCTAGCTGGGTCAGCGCTTGCTGTTGTGCTGGTAGATATAACTGTGTCACTATTTGATAAAGTGAAGTTAAAGCTTGTTTTTGTAACATCCGGAGCTGCGACATAAATTGTGGACTGTGTAGCTGATAATAGGCCATAGTTATTTATGGTTAAATCTTGTGCTGCTGTTAAATCCGTGTTTCCAAAATCAGTGAATTGCAATGCCCTGCCTTCTTCACCAGTTGTGGTGATTGATTTGCCTATTTCATTATTAAAGGTAAAGCTATGAGAGCTGCCATTGATTGTGGATATATAGTGATCACCCGTTGATGTTGCTATGTCGGAATTAGTTACTGATGTATTTTCAGTGATAGTTGAAAGATCAATAGGAACTGGAACCGCATAAACATTTTCAGAGACAATGATTGCAAGTAATGATAAAGCAGTTAGCTTAGATATTTTTTGTTTAAACATATTAAAAAGATAAATAAAAAAGGGTGGAGTGAAAAACTAAATTTTCTCAAAAAGACATAAAACAACTCAGTTTCATTGTGAATTTAAGAATAAATATTGTCAAGTTAAAAATTAAATATATAGGGAGCTTTTTCTATCTAAAATATAGATAGCGTTCCATGTTATAAGTAAGAATTTTTCATTGCCGCAATCAATAGATCTTGATTTTATTGCATCTCAAATTCTATAAAAATCTCTTTGATTTTTTTGCATGAGGTTATAATTTTCAAACCCCTATTTACTTTTTGGAAAGCCTTCCGAAGCTTTTAATTTTTTTTAAAATGTTAAAAAAATTTCTATTTACCTCAGAATCTGTTTCAAAAGGTCATCCTGATAAAATTTGTGATCAAATTTCTGACGCTTTAGTTGACGCTTATTTAACAAAAGATCCTTACTCTCGTCTTGCGGTAGAAACTTTTGCCA
This sequence comes from Rickettsia typhi, assembly GCA_945902255.1. GTDB lineage: Bacteria > Pseudomonadota > Alphaproteobacteria > Rickettsiales > UBA1997 > UBA2645. The sequence continues at coordinate 6,614 of CAMDMO010000065.1, forward strand.
CAACCAATAGAGTTATTGTTGGTGGCGAAACTCGCGCACCTGAAATTTCAAAATCTACTATTGAAGATATAATTAGAGGAACCGTAAGAGATATTGGTTATGAGCAAGAAGGTTTTAATTGGAAAAATCTTGAAATTACAAATTTAATTCACGGACAATCTCCTGATATTGCAATTGGCGTTGATGCTATTGGGGCAAAAGACGAAGGTGCCGGAGATCAAGGAATTATGTTTGGTTATGCCTGCAATGAAACTGAAGTTTTAATGCCGGCAGCAATTTATTATGCTCATAGGATTTTGCATAATATTACTGACGCAATAAGTGCTGGAAAGCTCAGTAATATTGGTCCTGACGCAAAAAGCCAAGTGACTTTATATTATGAAAACGGCATGCCAATTCGCGCCGAAACTGTTTTAGTTTCAATTCAACATAAAGAAGGAATGACACAAAAAGAAGTAAGAGAGCTTATCAGACCTTATGTTGAAAGTTCCTTGCCAAAAGGATGGATGTGTAGAGAAGAAAATTTTTTAGTTAATCCAACTGGAAAATTTGTAATTGGTGGCCCAGATGGTGATGCTGGTTTAACTGGTAGAAAAATTATTGTTGATACTTATGGTGGCGCCGCTCCTCATGGTGGTGGAGCTTTTTCTGGAAAAGACCCTACTAAAGTTGATCGCTCCGCCGCCTACATGGCGCGCTATTTAGCAAAAAATGTGGTAGCCGCAGGATTGGCAACTCGTTGCACTATTCAAATAGCTTATGCGATTGGCGTTTCTAAGCCATTATCTCTTTATGTTAATAATCATGATAGTGGAATTGATGGTCAAGATTTAGTAAAAATTATTGACGAATTAGTTGATTTAACTCCGCGCGGAATTCGCACTCATCTAAATTTAAATCGTCCAATATATCAAAGAACTGCAACTTATGGACATTTTGGGCGCGTTCCAGACTCGGATGGCGGATTTTCTTGGGAAAAAACTGACTTAGCTGAAAAGTTAAAAAAATTTGGTTCAAGTAAATTATGATAATTAACGCACTATTGGTTGCATTTGGTGGCGCCTTAGGATCTCTAGCGCGTTATTTTTCATCTGAAGTTATTATTAATTTTGTCAAAATTAACAATTCCGCTCTCGCAAAATTTCCTTGGACAACTTTTTTTGTAAATATATTTGGATCAATATTGGCGGGTGTTTTATATTATTTAGTGATCAAAAATTTTGATAGTTTTGATCTGCGTTTAAAGAATTTTTTATTTGTTGGATTTTTGGGTGGATTTACCACTTTTTCTGCTTTTTCACTAGATTTTTTTCGCCTTGCAACCGCTGGTCAATATTCTCAAGCGGTTTTTTATGCCATGTCTTCCGTGATACTTTCTATTTTAGCGGTGTTTTTTGGTTTTTATTCAAGTAAAATAATTTTTTCTTAGAGGTCTTGTCATAAATGGCAGCTTTATTGCAAGTAAATCAAGAGTTAGTCGGTCTTCGTCTCGATAAATTTTTATGTAAAAAATTTGATATTTCTTTTGCTTTGGCGCAAAAAATTATTCGTGAAAAGAAAATTAAAGTTAATGGCGCAAGAGTTGATAAGGCTTACAAAACATTAAATTTAGATCGAGTAGAAATTTTTGCCGATTTAAAAAAACGCATCGAAAATAAAAAAATAAAACCAAGAATTTCCGATGATAAAATGGAAAAATTTTTATCAAGAAAAGTTTTTGAAGATGAGAATTTGTTGGCAATAAATAAGCCATCCGGTCTTGCGGTGCAAGGTGGAAGTGGAATTGAAATCTCGGTTGATGATTTTTTATTTGGTAAAACTTGGCAATTAGTTCATCGCTTAGATAAAGATACTAGTGGAATTTTATTGATTGCAAAAAATGCAAAAATGGCGGAAATTTTAACTTTAGCTTTTAAAAATAAAGCGATTAAGAAGACTTATCTGGCGCTGGTTTTAGGTAATTTAAAAAAAGAAAATGGTGTAATTAATATTCCTTTGCGAAAAAAACTTTTGGGAAAAAATGAAAAAGTTATGCCAGATTTTTCTGAGGGAAAAGAGGCGATTACGGAATTTAAATTATTAAAAAATTATCAAAATTATGCGTCATTAGAGTTAAGTCCAATCACTGGACGCACTCATCAATTAAGGGTTCACTGTAAAGAGTTGGGGCATGCAATTATAAATGATGTAAAATATGGTGGGCGTGAAGTTTTGCGAAAAGATTTATGTAAAAGACTTTGTCTTCATGCTTACAAAATCAAG
>CAMDMO010000066.1 GCA_945902255.1 Rickettsia typhi
AGAGAAACTGAGAAGTTGAGGGAGGCTATAAAAAATAGGATCTCAAACTTGAAAAGTGCTATGATTAGCTAAGCCCATGGTTTTGAAAGCCAAAGTTCTTATGGGCGCTAAACCTTTTTTCATTGGTTAGTTTTTGCTGACCTCAGATCTTAAATCTTCCACTAATTTCTGGAGTTAGTTCTCTATTTGAATATCTGCAGGCACCGCCAGACAGGATTCTGGCGGGAGTGACGGGACTCGAACCCGCGACCTCTTGCGTGACAGGCAAGCGCTCTAACCAACTGAGCTACACCCCCATAAGGGAAGAAAAACTTTAATTTTATAATGGTGGGTGATGACAGGCTCGAACTGCCGACCCTCTCCTTGTAAGGGAGATGCTCTACCAACTGAGCTAATCACCCATAAATAAAATGTAAAACACATTTCGTTGCTTTTCTCGCTTTCGCTCGAAGACAACTCATGTCTGGGTTCGCGTCGCTTGCGCTCCTAAACCCGTTTTAAACTAAAATCGATTATTAATCGATTTCTTAACGTTTAAAACCTAATCACCCATAAATAAAATGTAAAACACTCATTTCGTTGCTTTTCTCGCTTGCGCTCGAAGACAACTTAGAAAACGACTATCGATTTTTTAAATGATTGAAAATCTATAAATAAAAAAGCAGATTTCCCTATTATGAACTACGGTGTTTTTTATTTCAATTTAAAAAATAAAAAACTTTCAAATAAAAAACCCTTATACGAATTCGCATAAGGGTTTTCTTAATTCTGTAAATTATTTTACAGAATCTTTTAAAGCTTTGCCAGCAGCAAATTTAACTCTTTTAGAGGCTTTGATTTGGATTTCTTTGCCAGTTTGAGGGTTACGTCCTTTTCTAGCAGCAGTTTTAACTACTTTAAAAGTACCGAAACCGATCAAAGTAACAACGTCACCTTTTTTAAGTGCTTTTGTAGTAGCTTTTAAGAAAGCTTCTAAAGCTGCGCCGGCATCTTTTTGAGATAATCCAGTTTGATTAGCAATTTCTTTTACTAAGTCTGTTTTGTGCATTGTGAGATCTCTTTTTAATTAATAATTGAAAACTAAACATGTTGTGAGATAGCTTGAAAACTAACGCCACAGCAATGTTGGGGCAAAAACTATATAGAATATTTTTTAAAGCAACTATTAATTTATAAAAAATATAAAATATTTACTGTGTATCAGAATAGATCATTGCTGGCTCGCCGAAAAAATCATGCTTTCTGTGGCAATAAAATCAAGCTTTTGGTCGGTTTTTTCTATTGGCAGAGCTTCATGAGACCTTTGAAAATCATAGGCTAGACCAATAGTTATAATTTTTAATTTTTGATTTTTGTAAAATTCGATAGTTCGATCAAAAAACCCCCCGCCCATACCCAGTCTTGCTAGAGAGGAATCAAAAGCTAAAAGTGGTAAAATTAATATATTAGGTAAAATATTTTCACCATTTATAGGTTCTAAGAGCTTTGGATAAAAGGAGTTAGGCTTAAAAGATTGATTATTTTGTGCTAAAATAAAATTTAATGGAAAATTTTTTTGAATTATTTTTGGATAAGAAAATTTTATATTATTTTTTGCAAAATATTCAGCAAGCCCATCACAAGATACTTCTCCGCTTGAAGATAGATAAATAGAAAAAATTTCTTTTGAGTTTTTGTGATAAATTTTTGGCAGTAAATTAGTGATAAAATTTTTTGTAATTTCTTTAGATTTTTGGGTGATTTCATCTTGGTTTAAAGATAGCCTTTTTTCTTTAAAAATCTTTCTTAATGCTTGTTTTTCTAAGGTTAGCACGCTTAATAATTTTTAACTTTATTGGTAAGGTTATCTATATAGTTAGCAATATTTTCCATATTTTCGCTAACTGCGTCGCGCAAGTCTTGATCGTTTAATTCAGAGGCTTCCAAAGCTTCTTCTTCACTATTATTTTTCATCATTTTTTGTTCTAACTCATCTTCCATCATTAAAGCAGTGGTTAATAATAAAGATTTTTCATCATTATTTCTAGAAGTAATAGCAAGCTTATTAACCCTTTGATTTAGCTTCTCGGCAAGGCGCAATAATTTTTCCTTATTACTTTGAGGGCAGGGAATTTTATAGTGAGATTTGCCAACTGAAACCTCAATTAGCGTTATCATATTCTTCATTTGTAATAGTTTTTTCAATGTTTGATAAGTCTTTCTCAATGGCTTCAATTAAGTTAGAACCTTGTTTGCGAAACAAGTTAATTTTTTCGGCAAACATTTTATTTTTTTCTCTTAGAAATTCTATTTCAACTCCAGTTTCGGCAAGATTTTGCTGAAGTCGATTTATTTCTAAATTCAGATCTTCAATTGTTGCGGCTTGCTCATCTATCTTTGCATATAGACCGTCTTCATCATCTTGATTTGAATTGGTCATTTTATTTTGAAAAGCAACTTCTTGAATTTTTTGCTTTATGCTTTTGTCTAAATTTAACAGTGAGTTTGAAAGTTTTTTGCGTGCTTTTTCAAAACGAATTTCAGAATTGTCATTTTGCATTTTTAGCTACGATAATCTTTGTTAATTTTGATATATTCTTCATTAAGATCACAAGTCCATATTGTGGCTTTATGATTGATGTGATCTGAATTTAACCCTAAATCAACCGTGATAGTTACTTCTGAATTTTTTAAATATTCGTGAACTAATTTTTCATTATAATCTGGATGTTTTGCACCATCTTTAGTGAGTTGATATTCGCCAATTTTTACAATGATTTTTTTTGGAGATGTTTCAAAGCAAGATTTTCCAACCGCCATTACAATTCTTCCCCAATTTGGGTCACAGCCAGCAATAGCAGTCTTTACCAGCGGAGAATTGCCGATTGCAAATGCAACTTCTTTGGCTTGCTGTTTGTTATTTGATCCAACAACTGTAATTTCAATTAATTTTTTTGCACCTTCGCCATCAACAACAACCATCTTCGCCAATGCAAGCATAATCTCGCTTAAAGTGGCTTTGAAGTTTTGTAAATCTTCATCAAATGGATCTGAAATTAATTCGTTATTTGCGGTTTTGGTGGCAAAAAGTAAAACGGTGTCGTTAGTTGAGGTGTCTGAATCAACGGTGATTGAGTTGAAGGTGTCTTCGGTTATTTCTTTTAATAAAATTGATAAAGCGGCGGAAGAAATATTGGCGTCAGTAAAAATATAGCCAAGCATAGTTGCCATGTTGGGAGCTATCATTCCAGAGCCTTTGGCAAATCCGGTAATAGTAATTTCTTTATCTTTAATTTTGCAGGTTTTGGAAATTAATTTTTGTTTAGTGTCGGTGGTCATTATTGCCTTTGAGGCCTTGTCCCACGATAGTTCGTTTAATGTTGCATTTTTTACTAAATCTGGAATTGCGCTAGTAATTAACTCGTGTTTTAGAGTTTCGCCAATTACGCCAGTTGAAGAAACAAATATTTTTTTCTCATCACATTTTAATTCTTCGGCAATTTTTTTAACTGTTGCTTTAACTGCGTCTTCACCAGCTTGACCAGTGAAAGCATTGGCATTTCCAGCATTAACAATTAAAGCTTTTGCTGTGCCATGTGAGATATTTTTTTTACACCAAGAAACTGGTGCCGCAGGCATTGAAGATTTAGTGAAAACTCCGGCAACGCTGGCTTCTTGTTCGAAAGTTATTAGAAGCAGATCATCGCGATTTTTATATTTAATTCCGCAATTTGTGGTGGCAATTTTTACGCCTTTGATTTGATTCATGTTTTTGTTATATTTTTTATGTGAGGCGTAGTTAATGAAGCATGTTCAATAACTACAATATCATTTTATCTTAAGTTCTCACTATAATCTTTAAGTTGTCACCCCGTCGAATGACGGGGTCCATCTGGTCGAGAATTCTCAATTTAATTTAAAATTGAAATCTTGACGAAATGGACCCCGTCATTCGACGGGGTGACAACTTAAATTGGGGTGACAACTTAAATTAAGGTGACAGCTTGAGACTGTAACAATAAATAGTACCAGAGCTTATAGATCTCTAGCGTCCTAATTTTTAATTGCTTGCGAAAATTCTGCAACTTTTTTCAAAGTTATTTCCACAATTTCTGTTTGCGATTTTTTGGCGGAAAAACTTTCGTCGATTTCTTTTACAAAAGCTGATCCAACCACAATTCCATCTGCGCCAATTTTAGCGAATTCGGCCGCTTGTTTTGGCTCTTTAATTCCAAAGCCAATTACGGTTGGAAGATTAGAATTGTTGCGAATTTTTTGTAAATTAATTTTATTTTCTTCTATTTTAGCAAGCTTAGTGCCTGTAATTCCAAGCATTGAAATTAAATATGAAAATCCACTAGTACGAGTGGTAATTTTTTTAATTCTATCTTCGCCTGTAGTGGGCGCAATTAGGCTAATTAAATCAATATTTATATTAGATTTTTTACTAAAAGAAAAAATTTCTTCATTTTCTTCAAACGGCAAATCAACAATTAAAACGCCGTCAACTCCTGAAGCAGAAGCATCTTGAAAGAATTTTTCATAACCATATTTAAAAATAGGATTAAAATAACTCATTAAAGCAATCGGTGTTTCTTGATTGGTTTTTCTAAATTCTTCAACCATTAATAAAGTTTTTTTCAAACTTGCGCCATTTTTAATAGCGCGCTTTGAGGCGTTTTCAATCAACGGGCCATCGCCAGCAGGATCTAAAAATGGAATTCCTAATTCAATTATATCAGCACCAGCTTTTGGCAGGCCTTTTAAAATTTCAAGCGAAGTGTTGTAATTAGGGTCTCCAGCGCAAATATAGGCAACAAAAGCGCATTGTTTTTTTGTTTTTAATTCTAAAAATTTTTCTGTAATTCTGCTCATAAGTTGATCCCCAATGCTTTTGCGACTGTGAAAATATCTTTATCGCCACGACCAGATAAATTCACAATTATAGTTTGATCTTTTTGCATTGTAGCGGCTAATTTACAAGCGTAAGAAAGCCCGTGAGATGATTCAAGAGCGGGAATAATTCCTTCGGTTTTGCATAATAATTGAAAATATTCTAATGCCTCGCTATCAGTTGCACTAACATATTCAACGCGTTTTATATCGTGTAAATAAGCATGTTCAGGACCAATTCCTGGGTAATCTAGGCCTGCAGAAATTGAATGTGCGTCAATAATTTGACCATCTTCATCTTGTAAGAAATAAGTTTTATTGCCGTGTAAAATTGCAACAGTTCCTGCTGCAATTGATGCTGCATGTTCGCCGCTTTTAATTCCTCTTCCCGCGGCTTCAACGCCATAAATTTTTACGCTTTCATCGTCAAGGAATGAATGAAATAATCCGATCGAATTTGATCCGCCGCCAATGCATGCCACAAGTGCATTAGGTAATTTTCCTTCAGCTTTAAAATGCTGTTCTTTTGCCTCTTTACCAATTATTGAGTGAAAGTCGCGAACCATCATAGGATAAGGATGTGGCCCGGCTACGGTGCCAAGTAAATAGTAAGTGTCATTGGCATTGCTAATCCAATCACGCATCGCTTCATTAATTGCGTTTTTTAAGCTTTTAGAGCCACTTTCAACAGGAATAACTTCTGCACCTAAAAGCTTCATGCGAAACACATTCGGAGCTTGTCTTTCAACATCTTTAGCGCCCATGTAAATTGTGCAGGGAATTGAAAAAAGTGCGCAAACGGTTGCGGTTGCAACTCCATGTTGACCAGCGCCAGTTTCAGCAATGACGCGCTTTTTACCCATTCTTTTTGCAAGTAAAATTTGCCCAATGCAATTATTAATTTTATGTGAACCGGTGTGGTTTAATTCATCTCTTTTTAAATAAATTTTGGCACCACCAGTTAGTTCGCTAAGTTTTTCTGCGTAATAAAGTGGGCTAGGGCGACCTACATAATGCTGTAAGTAGTAATCTAATTCTTTCTGAAATTCTGGATCTGCTTTAGCTAGTTTATAGGATTTTTCTAACTCCAAAATTGCCGGCATTAAAGTTTCAGCAACATAGCGTCCGCCAAATTGTCCAAATTTCCCATTTTGATCTGGATGGTTATACATATTTATGCTTAGTAGTAATTAGTGCTTAGTGCATGGTGCTTAGTAGGCTATAGTTTGTAAGTAAGTGCTAACAAAAAACTAAAATCTGCTAAGCACCAAGCGCTGAGTGCTAAAATAGTAGAGTTATAAAACCATAAAAGCAGCAAATTTTTTCTCCAAGATAAAAACAATAAAAAGGGGTCTGACCCCTTTTTCAAGAAAGGGGTCTGACCCCTTTTTAAAAAAAACTCTTTTTCTTAGTTGACATAAAAGATTAATTCCATAACTTTCCTTTTTTTTCCATAAAATTCCAAATTATTCCATAAATTAATGGCATTATTCCTTTCAACATTTACAAACAAAATTGACGCTAAGGGCAGGGTATCAGTGCCAGCGCAGTTTCGTGCGTCTTTGATTGCAAGTGAATTTTCGGGAATTGTGATTTATGAATCTTTTATAAATGACTGTATTGAAGGCTGTGACATTGAGCGCATAAAAAAACTTTCTGAATCAATTGATAATCTTGATCCATTTTCAGAAGAAAGAGATTCGTTGGCGTCAGCTTTACTTGGCGCTTCCATACAACTTTCAATTGATTCTGACGGAAGAATTATTGTTCCAGAATTATTGCTTAAAAAAGCTAAAATTAAAGATTTTGCAGTTTTTGTTGGTAAGGGCCCAACTTTTGAAATTTGGCAGCCAGCTAAGTTTGAAGAGCATATGATAAAGGCTAAACAAGACGCAAAAGTAAAACGCAATTTATTAAAGTTATCAAAATGAATAATTTTGCATTTCATAATCCTGTTTTACTCGCAGAAATGCTTGAAAATCTTGCGCCAAAAAAAGGTGAGGTTTATTTAGACGCAACATTTGGCGCTGGCGGATATTCTCAAGCTATTTTAGAAGCTGCGAATTGTAAAGTTTATGCAATTGATCGCGATGAAACTGCGCAAAAATTTGCCGCAGAACTTACAAAAAAATTTCCTAATAATTTTGTTTTTTGCTCAGGAAAATTTTCTCAAGCTAAAGAAATTTTAGCAGAAAAAAATATTACTCAACTTGATGGAATTATCTTAGATATTGGCGTTTCATCAATGCAATTAGATGATAAAACTCGCGGTTTTTCTTTTGATTCTGAAGCAAAACTTGATATGAGAATGGATCAACAAAATCCTTTCAGCGCTTTTGAATTAGTTAATCAAACTGGCGAAGAAGAATTGGCGGAAATCATTAAAGAATATGGTGAAGAGCCGAAGGCAAGAAAAATTGCAAAAAAAATTATTGAAACCAGAAAAATTGCTCCAATCACTAGCTGTAAAGAGTTAGCTGATATTGTTAGATCTCTTTATTTCGGCTATCACAGAACTGATCCTGCCACTAAAACTTTTCAAGCATTAAGAATTTTCATTAATCAAGAACTAGATGAATTAAAAGGAATTTTAAATTCTTCAATTTCTTTATTAAAGCCTGAAGGAAGGCTGGTAGTGGTTTCATTCCACTCGCTAGAAGATTCAATTGTTAAAAATTTCTTAAAAAAACAATCAGGTTTGGACGATACTCGTTCAAGATATTTGCCTGAAATTATCGCTGAAAAATCAACTAAAAATTTTCGTCTAATAACAAAATCTGCAATCTCTCCTACCAAAGAAGAAGTTGAGCGAAATGTTCGTTCTCGTTCTTCAAGGATGCGAGTTGCGATTAAAATTTAAAATAAAATGAAAGAAATCTGGCAATCAATAAATAAATTTTATTTTACCAATTGCGCCTTTGTTGGCACTATTATATTGAGCATTTTGATAATGTTTTTAATGCAATTTCAAGTAGAAGCTCTGCAAGATGAAATGATAAAAACTGAAAGTGAAATTTCTGCTCACGAAGACGAAATTCAGCTATTAGAAGTTGAATGGGTTTATTTAACCAGACCAGATAGATTAAGAACTTTAGCGGCGAATTACTTAAAAGATAATGGTTACGCTTTAGCAAGTCAGATCAAAGATGTAGATCGTTTAGAAAAATATTATTTGGTGAATTATCAAAAATTGGATGATAGTCAGGTGGCTTTAAATGGAGATGCGCAAGATTTAAATAGGTTGTCTTTTTAAGCACAAGATGCTTTTGATTATTTAATTTAAAACATATGAGACCAGGGGTTGGCGAGTTTCTAACTAAAGGACGTCAAGATAACGGACAGACCATATTAACTCATTTTGGAATTACTACTTTTAGGAAAGTAAGATGCACTCTTTCTCTGATAACAGAGGGTGGTGTGAAAATAGAAAGCGAGAGTTTTACCCCAAATATTTTACCGACTATACGCTCATTTAGACTTGATGAAATGATGATGATGAGAGGTCAGATAGCGCCATATGATCCGAAATCATTTTTAAATCTTATTGTTGAAAATGCTCAAGATATCATAAGAGCTAAAGTTTCTAATCCGACTCTTTACAAATTTTTTAATAATCCTGAAAAAGGAGATCTATCTCAATTTCTTAAAAAAAAAGCTGAGGTAGAGGCAAAAAAAGAGAAGGCAGAGGAAGCGAAGAAATGGGCATTTGAGTCTTGTGGAATTACGATAAATAATGAAAAATCGAAATATAGCTTATCAATTGGGAAATTGCGGAGTATAAACTATAATTCAAGCCTTCCAAAGGTTATGCAGGCTTTTAGTGTGCATAATCTAGAATATATTAGAAATATATCGCCTAAGGATAATG
>CAMDMO010000067.1 GCA_945902255.1 Rickettsia typhi
TATAAAGCTTATAGTTTGGCATATAACTAGCGCCAGAGATTATATATCTATTCAACGCTCACACACTATTTACAATTCCAGCCCCCACCCCTGAAGCCCCTGCAATGTTTGGAGTGGCAGGTGTGGGACTTGGTCTGTTAAATTTTTGCAACAATTCAACCATTTCGAACTTCCCACATCTTGTTGCGAATTCTATAGCATTTTCTCCATATCTATCTTTATTTGCTATATCAGCGCCATGCTCAAGCAGCTGCGTTGCAGCATTTTTAAATGATTCATCAAAAGCATTTTTATTTTCAGATGCCATTATAACGGAAAATAAGGGGGTGTAATGCGGATATTTTGCAGATGGCTTATTAACATCGAAACCTTGCGATATTAATTCCTCTAATTCTCTTGGAGAACTTGTCGCAAGATAAGCTTTTTCTTAAAATTTCGCTCTTAATAAAAATTGTTTAATTTCTTCATATCCTTTGATATTAACTTCTTCCAAGGTAATTTTAGAAATATATTCTAATTCTTCATCGGTAATTGCTGCGCCTGCTTTTAGAAAAAATTCTATTATCTTATTATCTTTTGCTATACAAGCCTTGCTTAGCGCCGTTTTATAATTATTATCTTCGGCGTTAATCTTAGCTCCTCTTGAAATTAAATCTAAAACCGAATCTAAAAAGCCAAATTTAGCAGCTAAATGAAGCGCTGTTTCACCTTTTTCATTTTCAGCATTTACATCACATATTTTAAACAAACTCTTAATCTGCTCTTCATATCCCAACTCCAAAGCCATTTCTAACGCCGAACTCTTAAAGCCATCGACGCATTCTAGTCCAGAACCAACTTCCAAATAATAGCCCGCATATTTTTTACCATAAGTGGGTCCACCTTCTTTTTGCCTTATCAGCTCAATAAAAAAGGCATTATCTTTATATTCTTTTATAGATTTTGATGTAATTTTAGCTATATATTGAGCTATTAAAGATTCTTTATCTGGAATTTCTTCTATTTCTTTATCATAAAATTCAACAAATTTTTGAATTTCACTCGCTAAAAATTCACCAATTTTTTTATCACTTAAATCTTCTGCACTTCTTGGTTTTGGCGCGCTATATTTATGAAATTTAACCACCCCATCCCGTTTAGATCTAGAGATAAATTTTGCCGTTTCTGCAGATGATATAATTCCATCTAAAAAAGATTTTATAGGATTAGTTTCTGTTAAATTTTTATTATCCACCGCTACTCTGGAAATTACAGATTTCCCAGCATGAATTATAAAACTTACATTTGGTAATATATTGCTATATTGCTTCATATTAGTCGAATCTTCATCGCCAGTAAGGCCAACGCCACTATGACAAGAATAAACTTCGCATAGCAATTGTGCATTTAGATTTACCGATTCAACAAGACTAGTTGGATGCCTAAAACTTCCTTTTATCAAAGCTATTTCGCCATCTTCATTACCATGGCAATCAAGAACCAACTTAACATTTGCGCCATCAAAAAGATTGGTTGAAAGGCTGCGATTAAAATGATCAATCACCTCAAGATCAACATCAAAATTAATCATATCCACTGCATCACTTGAAACTATAGCACTCTCCTCTTCCGGAGAATAAAATAGATCTTGCCCTCTAAGAAAAATTACTGACTGCCTCATAATAATTAATTATTTAATCAAAAAACTCTAGAGCCAACCGCTTGCACTATATTTTCAAAACCATCTTTTTTTACCATTTCGCTTAATTCTTTTTTCGCCCTTTCTACCATTCCAAAACCTTGATAAATAAAGGCAGAATAAATTTGCACTAACGACGCGCCACATTTTATTTTCTCATAAGCATCTTTAGCAGAAGAAATTCCACCAACCCCCACTAAAGGGATTTTTCCATTAGTTAATTTATAGAAATTTTTTAACACTTCGTTTGACTTGATAAATAGTGGCTTTCCGCTTAATCCACCAGTTTCTGCAGCCTGTTTGTTTTTTAAATTTAAGTTACGATCAATTGTGGTATTGCTAATTATTAAACCATCAATTTCGTTTTTTATAACTATTTCAGCGACTTTTTCTTGCTCACTTAAAGCCAAATCTGGCGATAGCTTTAACAATATTGGACTATTTTTTTTATGAATATTTTTTAACTGATTTTTTTTCTTCATTATTTCAGACAAAAACAAATCTAGCTGATCTTCTTTTTGCAAATCGCGTAAATTTTTAGTATTTGGAGAAGATATGTTAATAGTGATGTAAGAGGCTTTTTGATAAAATTTTTCTAACAGAGGCAAATAGTCATTTAGCGCATTTTCAGTATCTTTATTTTTGCCGATATTAATGCCAAAAGGACAGGAAATTTTTTCAGTTATTTTAACAATATTTTTTGCAAAATTTTCAGCGCCTAAATTATTAAAACCTAAACGATTAATAATCGCTTCATCTTCGCATAATCTAAACATTCTAGGTCTATCATTGCCAATTTGAGGTTGCGGAGTAACAGTGCCAGCTTCAACAAATCCAAAACCAAATTTTTCTAAAGTTAAAGCCACTTCAGCATTTTTATCAAAACCCGCCGCCATACCTATTGGGCTTTTAAAATCAAGACCCCACAAATTTTGGTTTAGATTTTTATAATTTTCATTTAAAGAAAAAACCGTCGCCGCATTCGGGCAAAATTTTAAAAAATTTATTGCGAAATTATGCGCAACTTCAGGATCTAATTGAAAAATTAATGGTCTAAAAAATTGATAAAAATTCATTCTTTATTTGGAATTATTTTTCGCGATAAGAGTAATAAACTGGCGCTTATAGCAACTATAAGCAAAATCACATCTGAAGATCTTTTAAGTAAAAAATTATCCGATAATTTATCTTTTAAATGCATTTTTTTTCTTTCACTTAACTCTATTTCTTCATAAGCTTTATTTGACAAATTATTTTCGATTTTTTTCCCTAAATAAAATTTTTTAACCGCAACATGAACCGAATGAGACTTTATTTCCATTGGATTTGCCACTATTTCACTTTGTTTGGCAAGCCTTTGATTGTAAATATTCTCAGAAATTTGTGATAGATTTTTTGTGATTAAAAAAAATGCAATAAAAACTATTATAACAATAACGAAGTTAGAAATTATAAAAAGCAATGATGCGCGCGAATGCTTCTTTTTCAAGGGATCAAGAGCATTTACATGAATTGGATTATAGTTAGAAATTAAAAATAAAATCACCATCGAATAGACGATTAAAGCCAACACAATTTCTTTAAAAGAGTTATAATTTGAAATTGATAAGCTAAAAAATAAAACTGCTACTAGATGAGAAATAATTAAGCTGATTACTGTAGTGGTGCGGGTTTTGGAAAAAAAAAGAATCAAGCAATTAATTACAACAAAAATTAAAAGCGTAAAAAATTTTGCATCAAATAATGACATTAATCCCTCAAAAGCTCATTTACCGAAGTTTTAGAGCGAGTTTTTTCATCAACTTTTTTTACAATAACTGCGGCATAAAGCGAAATATTTTTATCTCCTTTGCTTGATGCAATATTACCAGGAACAACAACCGAATAGGCTGGAACGCGACCGTAAAAAATTTCACCAGTTTCACGATCAATAATTTTTGTTGAGGCGCCGATGTAAACTCCCATTGAAATTACCGAACCTTTTTCAACAATCACTCCTTCAGCAATTTCGCTACGCGCACCAATAAAACAATCATCTTCAATAATTACTGGATTTGCCTGCAGAGGTTCTAAAACCCCGCCAATTCCAGCACCACCTGAAATATGGCAATTTTTACCAATTTGCGCACAAGAACCAACTGTTGCCCAAGTATCAATCATGGTGCCTTCACCAACATGAGCTCCAAGATTTACAAAAGATGGAAGTAAAACTGCATTTTTTGCAATAAAAGCTGAATAGCGCACAACCGCTCCTGGTAATACTCTAAAACCAGCTTCGCGAAAATCGGACTCTTTCCAATTAGCAAATTTTAATGGCACTTTGTCAAAAAAAGAAATATTGTCGCCGCTTACAGATTTATGCTCGCTTAAATAATTATCATTTAGGCGAAATGACAATAAAATTGCTTTCTTAATCCATTGATTCACTTGCCAAATATCATCTTTTTTTTCACAAATTCTAATTTTTCCACTATCTAACAAAGCCAATGTTTCATTAACCGCTTCACGAATTTCACCTTGCGTTGTAAGATTAATTTCAGCGCGCTTTTCGAAAGCATTTTCAATAATTGATGGAAGATGTTTGGTCATGTTATTTTTTTAGTAATGGATTTTTTGATATTTATAAGTTTGATTTGTTTAGTTTTCTAGTATTTTTACGATAGTTTTAAGCAATAAAATTTAGGTCATTATGAGAGATAAACAACAAAAAACTGATAGGACGAAATTTAACAGAGTTGTTGATTATGCAATTCCAATTTTAGGTTCAATGTTTGCAACAACTATTTTTATTGTTTATAAATCAGCCCCCGCCATTCCAGCCCTTGTCTGCGGAGCGACCATAGGAATCGGATTAAAATATTTTTATGGCGACCCTTCAGTAAAAAAATTAACAGAGATAGAAAGAAAAGAAGAGTCAGATAGGCAGAGAGGTGGTGGACAAGAGCCAGACTTACAACAACATCCAAAACGCGGAATATCTCTACTTAGCTGCAGAAGAGTAAAATCAGAGACCATTGCCGTTACTCCAAAAGCTCAAGAGCGCTAATCCAAATCTCCATACTTCTGCACCAAATCTTCTGCATCCTTATGCAGGCCATGCTTCTTGTAAAGCGAGAATAGGCTTTTTACAATATCAAGATTATCATGTTTTACCGATAAAATTTGAGTTGCATAGGCAATCGCGCTAGCATTATCCTTCTTTTGCAAAGCCATTCTAAATTTTGATTTCAATAGCAAAATTCTAGCATGCTTATTTTCATCAAATTTTGAAAAAAATTCTATTGCCTTAGGAAAATTTTGATTTTGAAAAGCTATTTTTCCTAAGAAAAAATTATTAAGCTGTGGATTTTTTATTAGCTTTGAAAATCTTTTTTGCAAAACTTCTGCCGATTTTTTGTCTCCAACTTCAATTGCTAATAATGATTGCGCCATTAAATCAAAGGCTTGGTGATGTCTATGAACTAATTTTTCTAAACGCCTTAGATAATTTCTTCTGAAAAATAATTTTAAGAAATTTGGAAATCTAATCGCCAAAATACGAGTAACTATATAAGATAAGATAAAAATCAATAATACCAAAATTATTGACAATAAAATCGCGGTTAAAATATCAGTTTTTGCCTCATAACCCAGCCAATTTATTAATACTACTCCATCATGGTCAAGAACCCAAACTAAAGCGGCGCTGATAATGGAAGCAATGAATAAAAACCACAAAATAGCAATCATACTTAACTTATAGTTTTTAAATAATTTAAAATTTCTTGATCAACTTTTTTAACTTCAACTGATATATTTAAATCATCTAAAAATTTAGCTAAAATTTTATGATAATTTTGATCAAGCGTCAGTAAAGATTTTATAGCTTCTTGATAGTTTTCTTCACGAAGAAAACTCTCTGTTTTAGCAATCGCCATGTCAACATCTGCGCCTTTTCCATCAATTCTTCTGATAACAATTAGTTTAGAAATTGTATAACGAAGTTTAGCGTAAAATCCGGTTTCAACCACGCTATGTTTTGTTGCGATTAACTCTGGAATAAGATTAGAAAATTCTGAAATAATTTTTTTCTGATCAGAAAAATTTTGTAATAATGTTTGTAATTTTTCATTTTCTTTTTTAAGAAATTCATCAGATATAGCAAGTATCTCGAAGCTTTTCATCTCTTCACCATATTTTTCACCGGCAAAAATTTTCTGCCTCAAATCAACATAAGAAAAAATCATTTTACCAATTTTTTCTCTATTTTTATATTTTACAAATTCAGCTCTAAGATCTTCCATTTGTTGCTTTAGGTCACTAATTTGTATTTGATTCTTCAAAAGAGATTGATAAACAAATTCTGCGCCACGAGCTTTTAAGTCAGCAACCGTGAGCTCTGATAGATCTTGAGAATCGCCATTTGCTTGATTTTTGTAATCTTCAGAAATATCAAAGATATCTGCATCTAAACCATCATGCTTAGCATTTTTTGCCCCTATATTCTCAGAAATATACCAATATTTAAATCCAAAATAGCCAAAAACTACAAGCGCAATCAATATCAATATTTTTACTAAAAAAAACTGCAATTTTTTATTATCTTTTTTTTGATTCTGCTCGGTATTATCGGTCATAAAAAATTTTTTAAAATTGGGAAATCGGCAAAAGTTATAGAATTTTTAAATCCAAAATTTTTTACATCAAAAAGAATTTCTTCGCTAAGACACACTATCTGTGAATGCGCCAAATATTCAAGCAGATTATGCTTTTTTGCTAAATTAAAAAAAGTTTTAGCATTATTTTTTGAAAAAAGCAAAATATGAGAAAAGCGATTTTTGGAACAAAATTCTAATAATTTTGGCGAAAAGCTGTTGATTTCAGTGGTTTCATAGGCAAGAATTTTTTTCACCTCAAAACCATATTTTTTTAATTCACCCTTAAAATCAAGAGTGATTTTTGAACCGTGCAAATAAATAACTAAGCCTTCTTTATTCAATTTAGATTTAATAATTAGATTTTTTAAATCTAATGCTGAACTTTTTTTTGGAAAAAAAACATTATTAAATCCATGACTCTCTAATATTTTTGCCGTTTTTATTCCAACTGCAAAAATTTTAGTATTTTTTGCTAAATTTAACTGATTCAAAGCTTTAATAGCATTGGAGCTAGTTATAATCACAAAAGAAGTTTGTAAAATTTCTTCAGGTGAAATTTGTTTTTTTATCATGAAATTTTTAATCAAAAAAAGTGGCTCTACAAAAGCTTTAAAACCTTTATTTTCAATAATTTTGACCACTTCCTTTGCTTGATTCTTGGTTCTACTTACTAAAATATTTTGCATCATTTTTAAAAATTTATTGCCAAGTTAAATCATAAAGTTATCATAGGCACCCTTATTTATCATCATTGATCTCATCAATTTCAACTTAATATTTTCGAAATGAATATCCATGAATATCAGGCTAAGAGTCTGTTAAAAAAATTCGGCGTTGCCTTTCCTGAAGGACATGCAGCTTTCAGCGTTCCTGAAGCAGTTGAAGCCGCTAAAACACTTGCAGCGTCTGACAATAAAGTTTTTGTTGTAAAGGCTCAAATTCACGCTGGCGGTCGCGGCAAAGGTGGTGGTGTTAAAGTTGTAAAATCAATCGATGAAGTTAAGGATAAAGCTTCTCAAATCTTAGGAATGACCTTAATCACTCATCAAACTGGTCCTGAAGGCAGATTGGTAAAAAGATTATATGTTGAAGCTGGATCAAATATTAAAAAAGAATACTACTTATCATTAGTGGTTGATCGCAAAACTAAATCAATAGTTTTTATGGCGTCAACTGAAGGTGGTGTTGAAATTGAAGAAGTTGCAGAAAAACATCCAGAAAAAATGATTTCTGTAACAGTTGATGTTGCATCGGGAATACAATCTTGTCATGCTCGCAAATTAGGATTCGCCCTTGGATTTAAAGGCGAAGTTCTAAAAAAATTCAGCAAATTAGTTTTTGCTCTCTATAAAGCTTTTAATGAAACTGATTGCTCACAAATTGAAATCAACCCTCTAGTTGAAACAGCTGAAGGTGATATTGTTGCCCTTGACGCTAAAATCAATTTTGATGACAACGCACTACATCGCCATGACGATATTAAAGAATTGCGCGATTTAGACGAGGAAGAACCTCTTGAAATTGAAGCTTCAAGATATGATCTAAATTATGTTAAAATGGACGGAAAAATTGGCTGTATGGTCAATGGTGCCGGTCTTGCAATGGCTACAATGGATATTATCCAGCTTTATGGTTCATCTCCTGCAAATTTCTTAGATGTTGGTGGAGGAGCTACTCGTGAAAAAGTTACCGCAGCCTTTAAAATTATTCTCTCTGACCCAAATGTTAAAGGAATTTTGGTTAATATTTTTGGCGGAATTATGCGTTGCGATATTATTGCTAACGGCATCTTAGAAGCTGCAAAAGAAGTTAATTTAAGCGTACCATTAGTTGTGCGCCTCGAAGGAACTAATGTGGAATTAGGTAAAGAAATTCTAGCAAAATCTGGTTTAGCAATTATTGCCGCTAACGACCTATCTGACGCAGCGCAAAAAATTGTTAATGCAGTTAATGAAGCCAACTTGGCAAATTAAATAATAAAATTTATGAAAAAAATATTATCATTGTTAGCAATATTATCTTTAGCTAATTGCGCTTCAGATCTTACCGCTCCAAGAGATCCAAAAATAAAAGGTAAAATTGATAAATCAGCTTTACTTTATATCGACAAGAAAATGGATCGTAGTTATGTTGTTACTTCAGAAGCCGAATCTTTTGAATTTAACATCTCCA
>CAMDMO010000068.1 GCA_945902255.1 Rickettsia typhi
CCAATGTTCAAAAAAACAATAAAGAAATCAAAGTTTCTGTGATGAAAAAAAATCGCAAAGAAGCTGGAGAATTTAGTTTAATTTTTGCTACCAATCCTCTAAAGTTCATTAAAATGGAAGTAAAAAATGATCTTAACCAAATAGTTGCAGTAACGCTTTCTGAGACCAACTTTTCTAGCGCGATCTCAAATCAACTCTTTGTTATACAAAATAAAAATCTACCTTAAATGGCATTTTCTTTTGACTCTAAAAACAGTAAAAAACGTCGTATTATTAGCGATATTAACATAACGCCATTTGTAGATGTTTTATTAGTGTTGTTAATTATTTTTATGGTTGCAGCACCAATGATGACAAGCAGTATAACCATAGATTTACCTAAAGGAGCCACCAATCCAACTAACGAAAAAATTCAACCAATTTCTGTTTCCATAAAGTCAGATGGCACAATTTTCTTACAAGATGAATCTATCAAACTCGGTTCCTTATCGCCAAAATTACTAGAAATTACCGATAATAATTTAAGTAGTAAAATTTATGTTAGAGCCGATAAAAAGCTTGATTATGGCCGAGTTATGGAAGTGGTAAAAACTATTAATATTGCTGGATTTAACCAAGTTGTTTTAGTGACTGAATTGACTCAATGATTAAAAATATTCTCTATTCACTATTCCTTCATTTTTTACTATTATCCCTGATTTATATTAGCTTCAATGTAAAAAATATTGATGAAAATAAATCCAGTGAAATAGCCGTTAGTCTTGTCGCTCTAAGTGGCGATGAAAATTCTAGTAAAACCAAGCCAGTGCAAGAAAAGGCTAAGGAAGTGGAAGAAAAAAAGCCTGAGGTTATAAAAGAAAAAACAGAATCTGTAAAGCCAGCTGAGTCAAAAAAAGTTTCAGTTAAAGATAAAGTTAAAGAGGCGCCAAAAAAACTAGCTAAAGCAAAACCAGCTAAAACAATAGCCAAGCCAGTCGAAGTTGCAAAAACCCCTGATTTTAAACAGCCAGAAAAACAAGAGAAAAAACAGGATGAAGAAAGCAATAAAGCAAAAAATAATCCGGTAAAAAACGAGCATCAAGATGAAAAGCAAAATAAAACTGTTAAAAAAGATCAAGATCTTGGTTTGAAGAAAAAATCGGAAAAAGATGAAGAGATTGAAGAGCAAAGCAAAGCCGCTCAAGTTGAAGAAGATGAAGAAATGGCTAATAATCTTGAAAATATAGATCTATCAGTGAGAGAAAAATTTAACATTCAATCTCAGCTAAAAAGGTGCTACAAAAGAGCTTGTGATGAAAATAAGATTAAAAGTAAATTAAAAATTTCAGTACAAGTAACGATTAGTCAAGATGGTTATATAGATTCAGATCTCAAAGAAACGCTTGATGCAAAACGCTATAGCAATTCAAAAGATGCTGAATATAAAGTTTCTATAGACAATGTAGCTAGAGCCCTAGAATTATGTAGCCCACTACGCAATTTACCTATTGATAAATATGAAATATGGAAAGAGGTATTGTTGGAATTTGGTGAAGATGATGTTAATTAAAATTGTCTTTATGAATAAATAATTTGACAATATTTGAAAAAATCATATAATGAGCGCATACCCTTAAGTATTATTTGGTATGTTGCAATTATTAACCAAAATCCATTCTTACGACATGAATATTAATTTAGCGCTAAAAGAACAGATTGATTTTGACCAGTTACCTCAAGAAGCAATGCAGGTTTTAGAAATTTTAGATCAACTAGAAAATCATACTGCAAATCTTAGAAAAAAATTAATGTCAGAAATAAGACCTAGCGGAAATGTTATTCATTTAAAATTGGATAATATTAAATAATCGTTAAAGAAAGCTGCTGCAGGTCCGCTTACCTAGAATCATTATTCGAGAAGCTCGCAGATGAACCTCTAGCTAACTTTTTTAACCAAAACAGTGCTTGAAAGTTATCTGCGAGCTTGTCGAAGCATGATTCTATGGTTGATAATTTTATTATTTTGGTTTTTAACACTATTAAGAAGCTATCGTCGAACTGGTGGTAGTTTAGATTGCTGTATTTCTGCTATGTTTTTTGCAATGCCAATGCCGATTAAAAGATTAACTGAAAAAATCGCAAGCATACTCACCATTACTACCAACACTTCATTTAGCCTTGAGTTTTTTAAAGATAAAAGTGTAATTAAAATTAAAAAACTACTATAAGAAACCGAAAGACAGGAAATTTTTTTAACATATTCTTGGTTAAACAAAAGACCGCAAATGCCCGCTAAGCATAAAAAGATTAGTAAAAAATAAATTATAAAATAAGTGATGGCCATAAATATGAAAAAAGTTCAAAAAATTTTCCTAGTATTTTTCTTAACAGCTTTTTTTGATCTAACAAGTATTAATATTGCCAAAGCTGAAATTATTAATATAGAAAATGAAGAAAAAATCTTTGGCGACTGGAAAGTATTTTGCGAGATAGATGTTATGATGAATTTAGCGCATTGTAAAGTAGCTTCTAAGTTTTATGAAAATACTGCGGTAATAACGATTGAGCCAACGGCAAAATTTCTTAGCCAGCTATTCGTAGTAATTCCTCAAGCTGCGATTGGAAGTTTCGTCAAAATTAGAGTTGATAAAAATGATTTAATTCTTTCGCAAAATATTAGTGCTAAAGATTTTGGCCTTATTTCACTTGATGAAAAACAAAAAAATTTACTTTATAGCCAAATGAAAAATGGTGACTTTTTGTTCTTGCGATTTAATGTTCGCGGTCTTGATAAAGAAGTTACGGCTAAAATAAATCTCAGAGATTTTAGAAGTGCTCTAAACTATTATAATAATCGTATTACAAAATAATTATGACAATTCGTGTTGCAGTAAATGGACTTGGAAGAATCGGCAGATGCGTTACTCGCGCAATTTTTGAAAATTCAAAATATTCTAATATAGAGTTAGTTGCTGTAAATGGCCCTGCTCCAGCTGAAACGCAAAAACATCTTTTAAAATATGATTCAATTCATGGTCGTTTTTCAAAAACAGTGGAAGTTGGAGAAAACTCTCTAATTATCGATGGAAAAAAAGTCCGTTTATTTGGCGAAAGAGATCCTAAAAAACTTCCATGGAAAGAACTTGAAATTGATGTAGTTTTAGAATGTACCGGAATTTTTACTGACTTCAAAGACGCTAGCCAACATATTGAAGCTGGTGCAAAAAAAGTTATAATTTCTGCTCCCGCAAAAGCTGATAATGTAAAAACAATTGTTTACGGAGTAAATGATGAAAATCTTAATTCTCAGGATCAGGTGATTTCAGTTGGATCTTGCACCACAAACTGCTTAGCACCAATTGCAAAAGCCTTAAATGATGCTATTGGAATTGAAAAAGGCTTTATGACTACAATTCATGCCTATACTAACGACCAAAATGTTGTAGATAATTCTCATAAAGATTTGCGTCGTGCCAGAGCTTGCGCAATGTCTATGATTCCAACTTCTACCGGCGCTGCAAAAGCAATTGGATTGGTATTGCCAGAGTTGAAAGGAAAGTTAGATGGCGGTGCAATTAGAGTTCCTACAGCCAATGTTTCAATGGTTGACCTTAACTTCATTTCTAAAAAAGAAACTTCTATTGATGAAGTAAATAATATTTTAAGATCCGCAGCTAAGGGTAAAATGTCAGAAGTTCTGCAAATAGTTGAAGAGCCTTTAGTTTCAATTGATTTTAATCACACAAATTACAGCTCTTGTTTCGATGTAACTCAAACAAAAGTTATGGGCGGAACTTTTGTTAAAGTTGCTTCTTGGTATGATAATGAGTGGGCTTTTTCTTTAAGAATGTTAGATATTGCAAGTCTTTTAAAAAATTAACTTCCTAAAGTTATTTTCCATTTTTTTGCGAGATATTCTTCAACATCAGCTCTTTCTGAGTTTTTCAAAGCTCTTTTAAAAACAATTATTTCTCCAATATCTCCGGTATAGCTAGAAGCGCCAATATAATAAGTTGGTGAATAGCCATAAGAGATTCTTCCAGGTACATCTGAAAATAAAAGAGTGCCATTTATCGCAAGATTTGCAGTTGTATGTCCCGTTCCATAAGTTGGTTTACCAAAAGCGGTTATTATTCTTGGAATTGGTTGGCTATAACTAGCAATAGTTACCGGCACCCAATCATTAGCTCCTGAAAAATATAGAACACGCATTTCTGAAGTTGATCCATATCCCACCTTTATGCCAAATCCAGATGGAAGCATCATATAGCCAGCATTCGCAGCAGTTCTTCTTTCAACTATAAACATTGTATATTCTTGATAGTCAAAAATTGATCCACTAACCGCCATTGTTGTGCTTGCTCCGCTGAATCTAAGCACCGGTAATCCATTAATAACATTTGTTACATAAGCTGGTTGATTTGCGGTAGTTGCTTGAGTTGCATTATTTTTATCGTTAGATTGAGAGTTAATATCTTTCCAAGTAGCTATTAATCCCTTTGATACATCAACATCGTCAAAACTGTTATCTGAAGTGGTTTCAACCCAAAAAGCTAGATTTGGAATATAAGAGACTGGCGAATTTTCAGTTTGTTTTGCGGCAACGGTTATTCGAGATTTTGCAATTATATAAGTTCCGGAAACTACTCCGGAAATTAATATTCCTATTATTAAAATAACCACCGACAATTCAATTAAAGAAAATGCTTTATTTATCTTCTTTTGTTTTAACTCGATCATATGTTTAAACTTTATTTAAATCGCCTGCCACCTAATTTAGAGCCGCTCTAGCTGCAGCAAGTCTTGCGATAGGTACACGATAAGGTGAACAAGATACATAATTTAATCCGATTTTGTGACAAAATTCTATAGAAGCCGGATTGCCCCCATGTTCACCACATATTCCTAATTTAATATTACTTCTTGTAGATTTTCCTTTTTGTGTAGCAATTTTAATCAATTCACCAACTCCTTCTTGATCTAGCTCAGCAAATGGATCTTTTTCTAAAATTCCAGCTTTTTGATAATGACCTAAAAAATTAGCTGAATCATCACGAGATAATCCAAAAGTGGTTTGAGTTAAATCGTTGGTTCCAAAGCTAAAAAATTCAGCTTCTTCAGCAATTTTATCAGCAACCAATGCCGCTCTTGGCAATTCAATCATTGTTCCGACTAAATATTGCAAGCTAACACCTTGCTCTTTTTCAACTGATTTTTCAGTTTGAATAATCAGAGATTTTAAAATCTGTAATTCTTTTTTAGTTGCAATTAAAGGAATCATGATCTCTAAAAGCACATCTTTTTTTGTTTCTTTTTTTACTATTGAAGCGGCTTCAAATATGGCGCGAGCTTGCATTTCGTAAATTTCTGGATAAGAAATTCCCAATCTACATCCGCGATGACCAAGCATTGGATTTTGTTCTTGCAGTTGCTGAATGCGATATTTTACATAGTTAATTTCAACGCCAGCAATTTTTGCAACCTCTGCAATTTCACTATCTTTATGCGGCAAAAATTCATGAAGAGGAGGATCTAATAAACGAATTGTAACTGGCAATCCTTCCATAATTTTAAAGATCTCGATAAAATCTTTGCGCTGCATTGGTAATAGCTTAGCCAAAGCTTTCTTTCTTCCTTCTAACTCTTCAGCTAAAATCATTTCACGCACAGCAATAATACGATCTTCGTTAAAAAACATATGTTCAGTACGACATAATCCAATTCCTTCGCAACCAAAATCACGAGCGGTTTGACAGTCGAGCGGAGTTTCGGCATTAGTACGAACTTTTAAAACGCGAACTTCATCAGCCCATTGCATAATGGTTTGAAAATCGCTTGATAGATTTGGTTTTAGAGTAGGCGCATGACCCAAGATCACATCTCCATTAGAGCCATTAATTGTAACAACCTCCCCTTCCCTAACTTTGGCGCCACCGGCAGTAAAAAATTGACCACCATGATCAACATTAATTGTTGAAGCTCCAGAAACGCAAGGTGTTCCCATGCCGCGAGCAACAACTGCAGCATGAGATGTCATGCCTCCACGAGCTGTTAAAATGCCTTGAGATACATGCATTCCTTTAATATCTTCAGGGCTAGTTTCAACGCGAACTAAAATAACTTTATCGCCATTTTCAGCTCTTTTTTCAGCTTCTGCTGAAGAAAAAACTACGATACCAGAAGCGGCTCCGGGAGAGGCTGGAAGGCCTTTAGCAATAGTTTGAACTTTTGCTTTTGGATCAAGAGTTGGGTGAAGAAGTTGATCTAAACTTGCGGGATCAATTCGTTTTAAAGCCTCTTTTTTATCAATTAATTTTTCATTAACCATATCAACTGCAATTTTTACCGCAGCATGAGCGGTGCGTTTACCATTGCGGGTTTGCAACATCCATAATTTTTTATTTTGCACAGTAAATTCAATATCTTGCATATCGCGATAGTGCAACTCTAATTTTTTATAAATTCTTACTAATTCATTAAAAATTTCTGGCATAGTTTCTTCCATTGATGGAAGTTTTGAATCTAGTTGCTCTTTGCCTGATATTGTAATTGATTGCGGCGTTCTAATTCCGGCAACCACATCTTCGCCTTGAGCGTTAATTAAATATTCGCCATAAAGTTCTTTTAAACCAGTTGAAGGATTGCGAGTGAAGGCTACGCCAGTTGCAGAAGTTTCTCCCATATTTCCAAAAACCATTGACTGCACGCTAACTGCAGTTCCCCATTCAGCTGGAATATTATTTAGAGAGCGATAAGTAATAGCGCGATCATTCATCCAAGAAGCAAAAACCGCTTCAATAGCTCCCCAAAGCTGTTCATTTACATCTTGTGGAAAATCACGACCCAGCTCTTCTTTTACTTTTGCTTTAAAAAGATTAGTAATTTCTTCAAGATTTTCAGCCGTAAGATCAGTATCAGCGCTAGCGCCGAATTCATGTTTTTTCTCATCTAAAATTACTTCAAAATTATAGTGATCAACTCCAAGAACCACGTCAGAATACATTTGAATAAAGCGTCGGTAAGAGTCAAAAGCGAAGCGTTTGTTAGAAGAATTTTTTGCCAAACCTTGAACTGTCTTGTCATTTAATCCTAAATTTAAAACGGTGTCCATCATTCCGGGCATTGAAGCACGAGCGCCAGAGCGAACCGAAAATAAAAGCGGATTTTTTTCATCGCCAAATTTTGCACCAATTATTTCTTCAATTTGTTTTAGCGCATTTTCAACTTGCTGCTTTAGTTCTACTGGAAATTTTTTGTTATTTTTATAATAAACATCACAAACTTCAGTTGTAATTGTAAGTCCCGGTGGAACTGGAAGGCCCATTTTAGACATTTCAGCCAAGTTTGCACCTTTGCCTCCAAGTAAATTTTTCATTGAAGCGTCGCCTTCAGATTTTCCGTCACCGAAAGAGTAAACAAATTTTTTTGCAGTCATTTTTCTCTAAATTAATTCAAATTGAAGTTTGGTAAATTCGATTCCATTTACAACTAAAGATATCATGTGCAAACCCTTGTTATGCTTGCGAGTTGACATTTCTCTAAAGGAGTGTTTTTTACTAAAATCAAACAGGCCTTTATTAAAAACTTTAGTTGTAATTTGAAAATTTTTTTTGAAATGAGTGCTATTTTTTTTAAAAAAATAGAGCGCATATTCAAGTCGAATTTTGTTATTTTGTTTTTGATTTTCCAAGGTGAAGTCAAAATGTAAATCTTGAGATATTTTAATCGCAGCTTTTTGTAAAGCAAATCTTTGAATCGTAAAATTTGCTAAAATATTTTTATCAATATCAATTAAGCTAAGCGCCTGATCATTTCCCTTTTTTAAGAGGGTTCTTAAGGCATGCTGTATAAGCCTTTGGTTAACTTTTTTAGCCTTCCATTGCAAAAGTAAATCTAAAACTATTTGTGGATGATCTTTTGTGATATCATTTAAATTATTGGCAACGCTGCGCCTCACATAGTCGCTTTCATCAAACTTTAATAATTCTAATATTGGAATTATTTTACTAGGATTTTTCTTAAACTCTATTAAAGCTTCTCCCCAAGGCAATCTAGAGCGACAACCTTCCGATGCTAATCTTCTAATGTGATGATTATCTGATTTTGCCCATTTTTTAAAAAACTTTAAAGCCTCTGCAGAATTTAGCTTGATGAATTGCCTTACCGCAAATTCAGAACTGCCAAATTCAGTAAAAAATTCTAAAGCCAGCATTGAATATTCAAAATCCTTAAGACCAAAAACTTCAATAAAATCAGGAAAAATAATCAAGGCCAAGCCAGAGCTTTTATCTTTAGGAAGTTCAATTACTGTTTTTTTTAAAATTTCAACTTTT
>CAMDMO010000069.1 GCA_945902255.1 Rickettsia typhi
GATTTTTTACAAAAATGTCGTCAAAAATTTCCTCAAATAAAAATTATTAAAGCAATTAAAATTGGTGAAAAAAAAGATTTAGAAAAAGCAAAAGAGTTTGAAAATTTTTGTGATTTTTTGCTATTTGACAGCAAGGTTATTGGCGAAGAGGGTGGAAGTGGGAAAAAATTCGATTGGAAAATTATGCAAAATTTTACCAGTAAAAATCCTTGGTTTTTATCTGGTGGATTAAATATAGAAAATATAAAAGAAGCCCTAGAAATATCAGGTGCTACAAGGATTGACATTTCATCTGGCATTGAAGAAATTCGCGGAAAAAAATCGTCAAAATTAATCGCAGAATTAATGAATTATTTAAGATCTAACAATATTTATGACCTCAAGAATTAGAAATTTTTTATTTGGAAATCCGCGCGACCCTTTTGACAAGGAAACTAGAAGAAGCATTTCACTAGTTGCATTTTTTGCTTGGGTTGGGCTTGGAGCTGATGGAATTTCATCATCTTGTTATGGTCCTGAAGAGGCTTTTTTAGCGCTTGCATCCCATCAATCTTTGGCAATTTATTTAGCGATCGCAACAGCGATTACAGTTTTTATTATTTCTTACGCCTATACTCAAGTTATTGAGCTTTTTCCAAATGGTGGTGGTGGATATCGCGTTGCAACAAAGTTGCTTGGAAAGCATGCCGGACTTGTTTCAGGATCTGCTCTAATTATTGATTATGTATTAACTATTTCGATTTCAGTTGCTAGTGGAGTTGATGCAATTTTTTCTTTTTTACCGCCTTATTTGCAGCAAGGAAAATTAGTTTTAGCCTTACTATTAGTGGTTTTGTTGGCCTTTTTGAATTTGCGTGGAATGAAAGAATCGATTAAATTTTTATTACCAATTTTCCTTGGATTTATTATTACGCATTTTTCTTTAGTGGTTTATGGAATTATTTCTCATCATAGCGGATTATCTCAACTAGTGCCTCAAGCAATAGCAGAAACAAAAGAAGTTGGTGATTCTATGGGCTGGATTTTTGCTTTGTCACTTTTCTTAAAAGCGTTTTCGATGGGCGGTGGTACTTATACCGGCTTAGAAGCTGTTTCTAATAATGTTAATACTTTATCTGAGCCAAGAGTTAGAACCGCAAAATTAACCATGTTTTTAGTGGCGATTTCTTTAGCTTTTATGGCAGCTGGAATCATTTTAACTTACTTGCTTTGGGGTGTTGAAAAGGTTGATGGTCAAACATTAAACGCCACTACTTTTTACATCATAACAGAAACTTGGCAAATTAATGGCGTGGAATTGGGTCAATTCATTGTGCCGATAGTTTTATTGCTTGAAGCTGGATTATTGTTGGTTGCGGCAAATTCAGGATTTTTAGCTGGCCCAAATGTGGTGGCAAACATGGCAAATGACGAATGGATGCCAAAATCTTTCAGCTCTCTTTCAAGCAGATTGGTAGTAAAAAATGGCATAATATTCATGGCAATTGCCGCAATAATTACTTTGATAATTACTGGCGGTTCAGTGCATTTATTGGTGGTGCTTTATTCAATTAATGTATTTATTACTTTTTCAATGTCGCTTTTAGGGCTTAGCATTTACTGGCTTCGTCATCGTAAAAGAAAATCTCACTGGAAAGAAAAATTATTTATTTCTGCAGTTGGTTTTATTTTGTGTTTTGCAATTTTAATGATCACTATTTTTGAAAAATTTTACGAAGGCGGTTGGGTAACTTTATTGATCACTTCTGTTTTTGTTGCAATCGGATTAGCGATTAAAAGAATGTATCGCAAACTTAAAATGCGCTTGATGCAAAAAGAGATGGAATTTTATGGATATGATATTGCACCAGATATTGAGCCGGTTGGAGGTGTTGACAAATCAGCGCCAACCGCAGCAATTATTGTTGATCAAACTTTTGGTAGTGGCATGAATTGCTTGATTGAAATTAAAAAACTTTTCCCTGGAATCTTTAAAAATTTTATTTTTGTAACGGTTGGAGAAGTTGATTCAAATAACTTTAGCGAAGAAAAAAGATGGCGCGACATGAGAAATAAAACCAAAGCTATTTTGCGCAAATATAAAAACTACTGCAACGCCAACGGTCGTTTCGCTAAAGCCTATGTTGGTTATGGCACTGATATTATAGAAAAACTTACGCAAATTACCGATCGCGTTTCTAAAGATTATCCAAATGCAGTGTTTTTTGGCACTAAATTTATTTTTGATGATGAAAATATTTTTACACAAATTCTTTACAACCACGTGTCTTATATAATGCAAAGAAGGCTACATGGCAGAGGTAAAAATATGGTTATATTGCCGATGAAAGTTTGATCGACAAGCGCCAATAATGTTCTTGCGATGCATCTTCTTAAATAGAAGATTTTTGAGGATAAAATTTAGGTAATAAGCCACTCATATCAGGATATAAGAAAGGTTTCTCGCTTAAATTTAGACCAAAAAGATGAAATTTAAGTGTATGGTTTTTGATAATTGGCGTTAATTATACTCTAGCCTTAAGTTATCATCCAATCTCGAGTTATTATCCAGCCTCAAGTTTTTACATCAGTCTCAGTTGCCTAATCTCAAGTTATTTCCAGCCTCAGGTTATTATCTAGCCTCAGGTTGTCACCCCGTCGAATGACGGGGTCCATCTAGTCACGAATTCTTAACTTAATTTAAAATCAAGATCTTTGCGAAATAGACCCCGTCATTCGACGGGGTGACGCCTGAGGTTGGAAATAACTTGAGATTAGGCAACTGAGACTGATGTAAAAACTTGAGGCTGGATAATAACTCGAGATTGGGTTACGCTTAAGGCTATAATAACCTGCAACTAGGTGTGTTTTTGATGAGGATATTTAGTGGTGACTTTTAACCTATCTACCTACCCCTTCGCCACCTCCAACGACGCCTCTTCTAACTTGATCTGCGTGCTTCTGAGCAGGCTTCCTTGAAAAAGTGTCGAGCAATCTTGCTACCGTACCTTTTTGAGGAAGTTCAGTACTTTCTTCTGGAGCATGAGTGCCGTCATCTAACGAAATATCTTCAAGATCGCCCACATCTCTCACATCTTGAGATGAAGCATCGCTTCCAGTTGAGAATGAGGTGCCTCTGCCTTTTGCACTATTAGACGACCTATCTTCCTCATGGCCTTGCAGACCAGCTCGAACTGCAGCCATTTCTGGCGAATCAATTATTTTAGCCATGGCAGGATCATGAGTATGATCTGCAGCATGAGTGCTTTCGCCAACAACGCCGCTGGCAGCAACTCCACTTTCTTTTGTTGCAGCTTGAGTTTGTTCTGGTTGTGGAATAGAAGTTTCTGATACATTATCGTTGGCAGCCCTTCTTGCCAACGCAGCTTCTTGTCCTCTAGTATCTTTATGAAATCCTCCGATAGTAGCTTCTTCGCCTTCTGCTGGATGGGTATGATTATCTGCAAATTCAGAAGATTTTTCAACTAACCCCGATAAATTAGCATTTCTTCCATCCTTACCAAGGTGCTCGGTAAATTTTTTACGACCTTTATATGCTTTCAGAGCCGAAATAACATTACCAACGCCTAAGATATTTTCACGTCTAGTACCAAAACACCCAGCAGAAGATCCGCAAGAAAAACTACCACCAGCTTGCTGCGCAGTATGACCACCAGAAACTATGGCTTTATCTACGCTTGCAGTTGAAACGCCTAATTTTTCTGCAACGGCAGACGAAGATCCATCATGTGCTCTAAGGCCGGTTCTATCTTTTCCGCTGGCACACATGAAAATTGATTCTCGGGCCTGAAGGTTAGGAAGGCCGGTAATCTCATTACCATTTTCTTTGGCACCAACAATTTGCCGACCTAATTTTCCAAAAAGAGTGGAGGCTTCAAGACTTGCATTTCCTTCTCCACGCGTAAAAACTGAATCCTGCATTCTATCCGAGCTTTTTCTTAGTCCAATCGCTGTATCAACTATTCCGCAAGAAGCTTCATCCATTACATGGGCAGCTTGCAGGCGATCCATAGCTTTTTCAGGGCTAAAAAACACTCTTCTAAAGGTATTAATCGGACTGGTAACTGCTCTGCGCAATCTGCCAAAAAAACTTCCTGGTTTTGGTTCTAAATGAGCTTTAAGAGTTGCAATATCTCCGGCATGAGCGGGATTTGCTGCGGCTGTGGCAGAAAGGCTGGAACTAACATCTCCTAAAACTGAAGACACGCCGTCAAGCACGTTTGATGCACTACCAATTCTTGCCGCATTAAAAGCAGTATTAATATATTCGCCACCAGCAGCACTTACAGATTTCCCTAATTGAGTAATGATATCAACATCGCGTTCTTTTCCGGTTTTTTTAACCCCGCGAATTACTTGGTGGGAATTAAGGCTGTTTACTTGTGGAATTATATCTTTTCCAATCCATTCTCTAAATTGATCGGTATTTTGATCAGAAATTCCTTGTCTTGCTGATTTATCTCTTGCAACAGAAGCAAGGGTTCCAGCGTGCTTTTCTTGTGCAACTACTTCCATCTGACCATCAGGACCAACTACGGCGGTGGTCTTTTCAAAAGCATTTTTCATACCAACCAATTGCCATAATTGGGTTGGTATAGTGTGTGCTCCATCCATAAT
This sequence comes from Rickettsia typhi, assembly GCA_945902255.1. Classification (GTDB taxonomy): domain Bacteria; phylum Pseudomonadota; class Alphaproteobacteria; order Rickettsiales; family UBA1997; genus UBA2645. The sequence goes on from CAMDMO010000069.1 coordinate 4,618, forward strand.
TGCAGGAACATATTTTAAGCATAATTCTCGTTCCCACCAAGTCATTGAATTGAACCAGGCAGGTCGATCAGCTTCGTTTTCTGCAGTAATTGATAGATATTCATCTCTTTGTTCTTGAGTTAGCTCTCTATATCCAACTTCAGCTTCAACAATTGCGTGAGGAATCCCGTCTTTATCAGTTGCAGTGGTAAGAGTTGCAACATCATAATGCTGAGTAGATAATCCTTGAAAATCTTTAGCGATGTTTAATTTTTCATCTATATGTTCAACTCCGCGAGCAGTAAAGAGTGCGCCAATTCTATCCATTGCACCAGGTGTGCCAATAATTTCTCCGGCTTTATTTCGTTTGGCATAAATTGAGGTGGCTAAGACACCTTCTTGTTTTAACCTTTCATCTAAATTAAGTGATAATTCATCTTTAGGAAAAGTTGCCATGAAATCAGAAGCTTGCTGCAATATTTCAGCCTTTAAATCTGGTAAGCCTTCAATTTCAGCCATATCTAAAGCGGCTCTAACCATGTTTAAATATTGAATCTGAAAAGCTTCGGGTCCTCTTTTTAAATCAGGTGAGCAATTTCTGGCATCTCTAACTATAACCGGAACTCCAGTTTCTCCTTGAGCTTCAACTAAAGAAATTCCGCTTCTTGCATCGCGGGCTCTTTCCAAATCTTTCATTGCATCTGAGATGGCTGATTTAGGATCAGGAGAATCAGTGGCAGTTGCAATTATATCAGAAGCTCTGCTTTGAAGTTCATCTACAGTAGCAGAGGGTAAGGGCTGAGGAAAGCGTTCAATATAATTCTGCACCTGAGCCATAGTGGCATTACGATCCGTAACAAATTTATCTTTGGCGGAAGGAAGTGAAGCTCTTTCTGCTCTATCTAATAAAAACCGATCTGCAACCAATTGTTCTCTTGAGGGGGTAAAAGCTCTTTCTGCTCTATCAAGTAAAAGTGGAACTTGCGCAGGGTCTAATTGGTTTGCGGTAGTATCTCTAAATTCAGATGAGGATGATCTAAGTTCGAGTGGAATATCTTTGGCAGAATAATGTTTAACCGCGTCCCCAACATTTGCTACTGAGTCAAATATTGCAACTAAGGATTCTTGAGCTTTAGCATTTACAGCGGCAGTGGTATAGCTAGCTAGTTCTTGTCCTGCTTTTTCAAAAATTTCAGCTATTTTTTTTCGCGATTCTTCTGGCATGCTAACTTTTTCAGCCATTGCGCTAATTTCTGTCATTCTTGCAGTAAGAAATGTTTGAATTTTCGCTCTATCTTCTGCAACTTTTGTAGGAGGAGTGTTGGCATCATGTGCCGCAGATCTTCCTATATATCCAGTAAATTGACGCTTTGCTCCCGCTAATTGATCGGCTTCATTGCTGATGGAGATATTTTTTACTAAATCAGAAAACCCCACCCCACCTTGATCTATTAATTCAATTCCTATTGGTGATTTTATGGCCTGCAAAAAGGCGTTTAGACTTGAATTGGATAGTGGATTTGGAAAGGAAGGATTTTCTCTAGCATTTGTTACAAAATATTCACCAATGGCAAATTCCATTTCTTCAGGAGACATTTCCTGATCTTGATTTGGAAAAATTTGAGAAATTAAAGTTAGAGTTGCATTATACACTTCCGATCTTTGTTCTAGATCTTTGCGCTCATCTTCTGAAACCATTAGCCCTGATGGTGAAGGTACGAATGCAAGAGATTGCATATATTGCGCAATAGTTTTTGCCATGTTTTGTAGAGATAAATTAAATTGAGATCCCGCGATCATACTAGATTGCTAGATAGACTGCTAAAGAATATCTAATAAAATGTATGCTATTTTTTAATTTGTTATAATTTGATACAATAGAGATTTATGGCTCAGAGGTTATATAATGTAAATTTTAAATCCGTGGAATTTAGGTTTAATGTAACTTTATTTTTATTATTTCTGACCATTTTTTATCCCATCCACTCCAATGATTTGCTTTATTAACATCAATAATTCTAGCACAATTCTTTATCGGTAATTTTTTAAGATAAGATTCAACAATAACTCTTGGTATAATTTTATCTTCAGATCCAACGAAGTGAATTTGTGGAATTTTTGCTAATTTGTTAAAATTCAAATCTTTATTTTGCAGCGATAAATCTAGTTTGGAAACTTCATGAATTTCGCTAAATTTTTCATGATCTAAATTACCGGCGATAGTTCTTAAATTAAGAATATTATTATTTCTATCCGCCAAATAAAGCGCAATCGCTCCGCCGCCAGAATAGCCAATTAACTCAATTTTGTTTTTAGAAAAATTTGCTAAAACTTCATTAAGTGAATCAATAATTTCTTTTGAAAACCTAGCATTTGTCCAATATTTTTCTTCGCATTTTTTATCATCAATAAATTGGCAAGGTCGAGCGATATAAATTATATTTGGCGAATCATCTTGTGCGATTAAGTTAATTAAAAAATATGAGGTTGGAGTTGGATTTTGTGAAATGGTGTATTTATTAATAAAAGCTTTTCCATCGCCTTCAAGATAGATTCTAATTGGCTCTGCTTGGTTAGTTATTTTCTGTAAAGTGAAGATTTTGAAATTTTTAGTCTGATAAATTTTTTCTTCTAAATTTTGTTTGTGACCTATTTCAATAGTTTTTTTGGTAATTTCATAGTGGTTAGCTTGACAGCAAGATAGAAAAAATATTCCGATTATTAAGATTAATTTTGTCATAAAAAAGAATCATTTTCTCCAGCTCTTTTTTCAAAAGCCGCCATCATTTTTTCAGTTGCTTTCTCAAAGATTGAGCCAATCATTTTTTCTAAAAAAAACGAATTAAATTGAAACTCGATAAAAAATTCTACTTCACATTTTTCATTCTCAATTTCACGAATTTTCCATTTATTAACTAAATTTTTAAATGGCCCACGAATTGCAATTACTTCAACAAAATAAGTCTCGTCACTTGATTTTCCGTGTTTTACATCAGATGTATATTTTTCAAAAAAACTTTTAAAATTAATTAATAAATCAGCTTCTAAATTATTACCAGAAATCACATTAGTAATTTTTGCACCTTTGCACCAAGGTAAAAATTCTGGATATTTTTCAATATCCATTACTAAATCGTAAATTTTTTTTGCCGAATAAGGCAGAATTTTATTCTGAATAAAAGAGGGCATTTTTACATCAAATTTTTAAATTTAGACATATCTGATCCTTCCATATCTTTCATCATTTCTTGCATTTTTTTTGGATCAATTTTTCCCATTTTCCCCATCATTTTTTGCATTTGTTTATATTTTTTAAGCAGGCGATTAACTTCTTGAATTGTGCTTCCAGCCCCTTTTGCAATTCGATGTTTTCTTGATGAATTTAAAATCGCAGGATTTTTTCTTTCTTTTTTTGTCATTGATAAAATTAACGCTTCTTGAGTTTTTATTTCTTTTTCAAGGCCATTCATTTTACCGAGCTGTTCTTTGATTTTGCCT
>CAMDMO010000070.1 GCA_945902255.1 Rickettsia typhi
TTGGAAGCATAAAAACTTTTCGTTGTATTTTTTTACCAACATTAAATTTTCAATACGAATTCCATATTCGCCTTCCTTATAAAATCCGGGTTCGTTAGATAAAATCATTCCTTCCTTTAACTCTTGATGGGCGCGTTTACTAATTCCGCAAGGCCCTTCATGAACTGATAAAAAACTTCCCACCCCGTGACCCGTGCCGTGATCATAATCTTTGCCAGCCTGCCATAAATGAAAACGCGCCAGAACATCAAGCTGCGCGCCAGTTGTGCCTCGCGGAAATTTTACTCGCGCAATTGCAATATGCCCCTTCAAAACTCTGGTAAAATCTTCGATCATTTCTTTGCTAGGCTTACCAATTGCAACGGTTCTAGTTACATCAGTGGTTGCCATATATTCACCAAAATATTGACCACCAGAATCAATTAAATAAAGCGAATTTTTATTAAATTTTTTATTAGTTTTTTTAGAAGCGCGATAATGAATAACCGCGCCATTGCTAGCAAAGCCAGATATTGAGGCAAAAGATGGATATAAAAAATTTGGATTTTCCCTTCTAAACTCTAAAAGCTTTTCTTCCGCTTTAATTTCATCAATTTCTTCGCCATTTTTTATTGAATTTTCTAGCCAATATAAAAATTTGGTAAGCGCTAATCCATCGGCTTCATGAGCTTTTATCGCACCCTTAATTTCAACTTTATTTTTAATTGATTTTAATAATTCAATTGGGCAATTTTTTAAAATTATTTCAAAATTATTTTTTTGTAATAACTGGTAAAGCCAGTAATTTGTAGTATTGGCGTCAATTTGAATTTTTTTAACAGATTTACTCTTCATCAATTTTATCAAATCCGATAGAGATGGCAAATTCTCCTCATTGCCTTTTTTTGCTTCAAATAATTCAACTTTACCATTTTTAAATAAGGCTCCATAGACTAAAAGCAAAGGTGAAAATTCAATGTCGCAGCCACGAATATTAAGCAACCAGCATAAATTTTCTGATCTAGTAATTATCATTACATCAGCTTCAAGATTTTGTAAAACTTGCTTGATTTTAGAGGACGAATCAAGACCGCTAATTTTTTTCTCACAATGAAATATTGTTTTTTCTAACTGCAAAGGGCACTCTTTCCAAATCTCATCAACTGGATTTGACTCAAGCAAAACAAGCTTTGGAACTATTCTTTTAACTAAATTAACAAAGTTTATGCTGGATAATTTTGGATCAATTGCAAGATTTTTACCACCCCCTAAATTCTCTTCAAGCCATATTGGTAAGGACTTTTCAGCGATATTAATAATTTCAAATTCATCTAAATTAATTTCATTTTTAGCCTGCAAAATATATCTGCCATCGGTAAAAAAATAAGATTTTTTTTGACCAAAAATTATGTAAGCATTCGACCCCGTGAATCCTGTCAAATATTGTATCTTCTTCTGATTTTCAGGCAAATATTCTGAGAAAAATTCATCGGAATTTGGCAACAAAAAATAGTCAATTTTTTGCTTTTTGAGAATTTGTTTTAGCGCTTTGATTTTCAAAATTTAAATATATTATTTATGGATCACCCTTCTGTCTTGGTCGAAGGTTTATACCACTTATTTAATTAAACCATGTCAAAGAAAAAAACAGCATATTCTTGTCAAACTTGCGGATCGATACATTTTAAATGGGCTGGAAAATGTCCTGATTGCGGAGCTTGGAACAGCATGGTGGAAGAGTTTGCTGAAGGTGGGTCATCACATTTTACCAGAATTGTTGAAGATAAAAAAACCAAAAATTCCTCTGATAAAAAAATTGAATTAGTAAAATTAAATGGTGAGGCGCAAGATTTTCCGCGCGTAAAAACTAATATTGGCGAGCTTGATCGTGTGCTTGGAGGCGGCTTAGTTCAAGGCTCCGTAGTTTTAATTGGTGGCGATCCAGGAATCGGAAAATCTACATTACTCTTACAAACCGCTGATAGTTTAGCTAAAGCAAAAAACCAAATAATCTATATTTCTGGCGAAGAGTCAGTTGATCAAGTTCGCCTTAGAGCCAAAAGAATGGGCGTTGTTGAAGATTCCATTGAACTTGCCGCAACCACAAATGTTAGTGAAATTATCTCTTCAATAAAACCAGGTAAAAAGCCAACTATTGTAATTATCGACTCAATTCAAACCATGTTTTTGGAAGAGCTTGCTTCAGCTCCCGGAACTGTTTCACAGGTGCGCGCCGCCGCTGGCGAATTAACTATTTTTGCTAAAAAAAATAATATCACCTTGTTAATTGTAAGCCATGTTACAAAAGACGGTCAAATCGCTGGCCCTAAGGTTTTAGAGCATATGGTTGATACTGTTTTATATTTTGAAGGTGAAAAAGATTTACATTTTAGAATTTTACGCACCGTAAAAAATCGCTTCGGCGCCGCCAATGAAATTGGCGTATTTGAAATGAATGAAGTTGGTTTATCTGAGGTAACTAATCCCAGTGAATTATTTTTAACCTCTTATGAGCGCGAAACCAGTGGCACCGCGGTATTCGCCGGAATTGAAGGCACTCGCCCATTACTTGCAGAAATTCAAGCCTTAGTTTCTCCATCTTTTATACCAACACCTAGACGCGCAGTTGTTGGCTGGGATCAGAATCGTCTTGCAATGATTATTGCGGTTTTAAATAATCGTTTTGGTCTAAATTTATTTGATAAAGAAGTTTATTTAAATGTGGTTGGCGGATTAAAAATTGAAGAAACCGCCGCTGATTTAGCCGTGGCTTGCGCCTTAATTTCTGCAGCTCGAGATATTGCATTGCCGTCCTCTGCAATTGCAATTGGAGAAATTGGCTTAAGCGGCGAAATTCGTATGGTTAGCAATTTAGAAGGAAGATTAAAAGAAGCTGCAAAGCTTGGATTCAAGAAATGCCTGATTCCGCAAGCTAACGAAAAAAATAAAAATTTTTCCAATTTAAAAAAATCTTTACCAGAATTAGAGTTATTTTTAATTTCTCACATTCGAGATTTAGCAAAATTTTTTAAAAAATAAATTTATGAAAAGAGTGTTATTATTGTTTATTTTTCTTCTTACTCAGCCAGCTTTTGCCTCAGATAAGGAATATTTAATTCAGATAAAAAATCATCAATTTGAGCCAGCTTTAATTGAAGTTGCGGCGGGTGAAAAATTTACCTTAATTATAGAAAATCTAGATAAAACGCTAGAGGAGTTTGAAAGCAGCGATTTAAGAAAAGAAAAATTAGTTGGCGGTGGGAAAAAAATTACTATCGCAATTCAGCCTTTAAAATCAGGGGAATATAAGTTTTTTGGCGACTTTCACCAAAAAACAGCGCAGGGTAAAATTTTATCTGTGGCTCACTAGTTTACGGCCTTTCCTTACCAGCCGCCGCCTCCTCCACCTCCAGATCCACCTCCAGAAGATCCTCCGCCAGAAGAGGCTCCCGAAGCGCCCGAGCCTCCTGCAGCTTTAATTTCATTTGCTAAAGCACTTGATATTTGAGATGTGATTTGAGAATCAATATTCGCTATATTAAAATTAGTGACGGCACTTCCTACATACCAAAGAGGTATATAAGACATATTATTTTGATTTATTGAAGTCGCCTTAGAAACTGAATCAGAAAATTTTTGCGCCCATTTATTTTCAACTTTAAGCGCCATTGCATAAGGTAAATATTTCTCAAAAACCTCGGGCGTAACATCTTTTCCAGCGTAAGAAGTAGACATCTCAAGCAAATTCTTTTCTGCCACCTCTAAATACATTTTAAAACCCAAGATTTTATCTAGAACTTCCCTACCCTTCTTGGTTGGTGCTTTCAATAAGAATGAAAATAAAGCATTCATCACAATTGCAGATATCGCAAAAATCTTTTGCAAGTAATCTAGATTTTGCAATATTAAAAACGCTGCCGCTGTTAAGAATGCTGCAAGAATAACTTTAACCAATAATTTGTTTTTTGATATTTTTCCAAAAAACGCTATCATTGTACCAAGAAAAATAAAAACTACCGCTTCCGCTTTAAAACCAACAACACCTGCGCTAATAATTAAGCCAGCTAAAAAATAGCCACTATTTTCTGCAAAATAATTCTCACCATATTCTAAAATTAGGCTTTTTTCACATTCTCTAAATGCAGGAACCAAATCTTGACCTTTTTGTCTAAATATAAGCTCATTAAATATTGATGTTTCGCTATTGGGTGATGCAATTACTTCCCACACCTTCCCTTCCTCATTTGACAAATCATCAAATTTGCCATCGATTTTTTCTAGGCTAATCTTTTTCTTACCAAACAAGCCAGCCGCTTCAACTTTAATTTTTAAATATCCCTTAACCGCCATATTAACCAAAGCAACTGAAAATAATCGGGGAGCATCTGGACTTCCTTGACTAAAAATATGTCCAACTCCAGCAGGGGAAATTCCCACCGGAGGTTCAAATAAAGGAATTATAGTGCCTTTTTTTGGATCTCTGCCAAATTTATTCCATATGATTAGATAATATATCAATGCCGCAAGTAAAGCTAACACTGCCAAGCCATATTGTAATAATATTTTTACAAAATTGCTTTTTTGATTTACGACTCCTTTTGGAAAGGTAGCGGCAACGGTTAATCCCTGATTCGGCCCCAAAGCCTTATTGGTTGTAAAAACTAAATTATTATTTTGATCAAAATTAACATCATAATCACTGCCTTTGTCACCCAGCAACCCAGTGTAAGCATCTTTATTGATTATCTTTGCGGCACCTGGAAGGTGTATTGTTGCAATCGCTTTTTCAATTTCAAAATTCCAGCCATTTCCTGTAACATTCCAATAAATTTCATCATAATTTTTAAAGAAAAATAGCTGATCTATCGCTTTATATGTAATTTCATAATCATAAATTCCAGGATTTAAAAAAACATTTTCCTGACCAATTCTAATTATTAAAAAACCATTTTCTGTACTTAATTCATAGGGCTCCGCTACGCCATTCTTTTTTACAGATAACACTTTGTAATCAAAGCGATATTCTTGATTGCCCAACGGCAAATATCGAAATATGCCTCTTTTTATTTGATCGTCATTTGCGACAATTTTTATATCTTCTCTAACTTCAATATCGGAATCTTTAGTAATATTAATATCACTAGAAAACTCCAATATTCTCTCTCTTTCAACTTCGGCAAAAACCGGATTAGAAGAAGCAAGAACAGAAATTAAGACTATGAAAAATATTTTTAACTTCATTTTTAAAAAAGAGAAATTTTTAGAATTTGACCTGCACAACCTCTCTTTCTGCGGCATTAGTGATTTCAAAATATGGCTCTGATTTAAATCCAAAATTTTTAGCAATAATGTTATTAGGAAAAGATTCTATTATAATATTTAAATCGCGCACCGAACCATTATAATAACGCCTCGCCATTTGAATTTGGTTTTCAATTTCTACCAAATTTTGCTGCAGTGCGATAAAATTTTGATTAGCCTTTAGATCAGGATAGCCTTCCACCGTAACTAATAATTTTCCCAAAGCTCCGGAAAGCAAAGATTCAGCTTGAGTTCTATCTTGAACTGAAGAGTTTTGAGTTTTTTGACAATTCGATCTCAAGGCTACAACTTCATTTAAAACCTTATCCTCGTGCTTAACATAACCCTTCACCGTTTCAATTAAGTTAGGAATAACATCAACCCTTCTTTTTAACTGCACATCAATTCCACTCCATCCTTCTTTTACTTTTTGGCGATTATTTATTAGCTTATTATAAACCGTTACAAGCCACAATATTGTAGCCGCAAAAATGGCAAGAGATATGGTTAATATATTCATTTGATTAGTATTTTTATTAAAGACTCGCAAGATTCAGATAACCAGCATTACTATAATTTGCAACGACTATTAACTTCAAACTTTCAAAACTTGATCAATTTTTAAAACTATTTTTTTAGAAATATCTTCTGAGCTTTCCATTAATAATGACGCATTGCGAGATAGTTTTTTACATATTTCCTGATTTTGAAATAAATCTTTTACATTTTTAAATAATTCATCGGACGAATTAATCATTATGCAAGCTTCATTTTTTTCTAATTTCTGATAAATTTCTCTAAAATTTGCAACGCCACGACCAGAGATTGCAGCGCATCCAAGTCTAATCGCCTCAAAAGGATTATGACCACCAATTTCAAATAAAGAGCCGCCAATAAAAGCGAATGGAGAAATGGAATAGAAAATTCCAAGTTCTCCGAGCGTATCTACCAAATAAATTTCAACATCATTTGAGATTGCAGAGCCATTGGTTCTTTGAGAAAATTTTATATCACCAAATAAAGACTTTACTTCTTCCGCTCGTTTTGGATGACGCAAAATTATAATAGTTAAAAGATTGGGAAATTCTTTTTTTAATTTTTTGTGTAGATCAATTATTATCTCCTCTTCGTCCTTGTGAGTGCTTGCAGCGACAAAGATTTTTCTATTCACGGTTTGAGATTTTATTTTTTGCAATTCATCATAATTAATCGCTAAATTTTGCGCCTGAGATTTTAAATTTCCGTAAAATAAAGCTTCTTGATTGCTCAACTTTTCAAAGCACTCCTTGTCTTCCTTCATTTGAACAAAAATTGCCGAAAAATAATTAAAAATATCAAAACCTATTTTTTTAGCCAAATACCATTTTTTAAAAGATTTTTTTGAGACCCTGGCATTAACTAAAAAAGTTTTAATATCAGCCTTGCGCGCTTCACAAATAAGGTTTGGCCAAATTTCTGATTCTACAAAAATTGCCGCAGACATTCGCCAATATTCTAAAAAATCTTTAACGCAAAAATATGAATCAATTGGCAAAAATTGATGAAAAACTCGACCTTTAAAATCAGGAATCTTTTTAGCAATTATTGATGCAGAAGTTAGAGTTGTGGTAGTAAAAAGAATTGAAGTAGTTGGGAAAAATTTTAATAATTCTTCAATTAAAATTAGAGATGAATTAGCTTCGCCAACACTAACCGCATGAAGCCAAATAACTTGACCTTCTGGCCTTGCAATTGAAGCCTTGCCTAAGCGCTCTTTAATTCGATTGCCGTCTTCCTTCTTTTTAAAAAGACGATAAATCAAATAAAATTCTAGAAAAGGATAAAGTAAAATTGAGAGAATTCGATAAAATGCCATAATTAAAATCCACCCGCTGATTTGATAAAAAACTTTTTTAGAGCAGAAATTTTATTTACCAAACCAAGCCCAACGTCACGAGTAACGCTAATTGACAGGCTTTTAGTTTCAAATAAAGAATTTAGAAGATCGGTTGCGACTAGCATTTTTTTTGCCACAACTTTAGTTTTTTTATTATAATCGTTAATCAAAATTTCTCCGCCCAAATCGAAGCCGCATAATAAATTATTTTTTATTAAATCGCGTAAAATTTTAATACCACAAATCGCTAAATTAAACCCCTGCCCCGCAATTGGATGCACGCCACAAGCGGCGTCACCAATTAACAACATTTTTTCAAAATAAAATTTTTCCGCCTCAACCAAAATTAGAGGGTAAGAAAATTTCTGAGAAATTACTTTCGTTTTACCAAAAATATTTTCCATTCTTTTTTCTAATTGCTGAGCAAAATTAGCTTCATCTAAATCTAAAATTGCTTGCGCAATATGATTTGGAGCAATCCAAACAATTGATGATTGGTGACTATCTTTTAGCGGTAAAATTGCTAGAGGCCCTCCGGGTAAAAATTTTTCATGAGCAATATTTTCATGAGATTTTTCATGAGAGATATTAAAAACAATCGCAATTTGTTGGTAATTTTTTTCTGTAGTATGAATTTTAAAAAGCTCACGAAGCTTTGAAAAACGACCATCGCAGGCTAAAATTAATTTCGAAGTTATG
>CAMDMO010000071.1 GCA_945902255.1 Rickettsia typhi
CATCATCCTAAAAAAATTGCTTTTATTTTTTCAGCAATGCGACATTTTGCCCAAGACCTTAAAGAAATGGGTTTTCAAATTGATTATGTTAAACTTGACGATAAAGAAAATAGCGGATCTTTTGATGGAGAATTAAAAAGAGCAATTAAGAGGCATAATCCACAAAAAATAAAATTGATAGAACCTTCGGAATATAGAGTTTTGAACAATGTTTTAAAGTGGCAAGAAAATTATAAAATTGCCGTAGAGATTCTTGAAGATGAAAGGTTTTTATGTTCAAAAATTGAGTTTCGAAAATGGGCAAAAAATAAAAAAGAATTGCGCCTAGAGTTCTTTTATCGCGAGATGCGTAAAAAGCATAAGATTCTTGTCGATGAAAAACTAAAACCAGTTGAAGGCAAGTGGAATTTTGACTCTGAAAATCGTAAGGCGCCAAAACCAGGAATGAAGTCGCCCAAAAGAATCTCTCATAAAAAAGATCAAATAACGGAAGAAGTTCTTTCTCTGATTGCAAAAAAATTTAGCAAAAATTTTGGCAACTTGCTACCCTTTCATTTTGCAGTTACAAGGAAAGAGGCACTGCTTGAAGCGCAACATTTTATTGATGAATTGTTGCCTAATTTTGGCGATTATCAAGATGCAATGGTTACAGGAGAAGCCTATCTTTATCATTCTTTGCTTTCTTCCTATATAAATATTGGCTTATTAGAGCCACTTGAAATTTGTAAAATGGCCGAAGATGCTTACAAAAAAGCTCTGGCACCAATTAATGCCGTTGAGGGATTTATTCGTCAAATTTTGGGCTGGCGAGAATATGTAAGGGGCATTTACTGGCTTTATATGCCGCAATATTTAGAGAATAATTTTTTTAACGCCCAACGCACTTTGCCCAAATTTTATTGGGGCGAAAAAACTAATATGTTTTGCTTAAGCGATGTAATTAAGCAAACAAAAGAGCATGCTTATTCGCATCATATTCAGCGCTTAATGATTACCGGAAACTTTGCTTTAATTGCGGGACTCAATCCAAAGCAAGTTCATGAATGGTATTTAGCGGTTTATGCGGACGCTTTTGATTGGGTTGAGGTTCCAAATACAATTGGCATGGCTTTGTACGCCGATGGTGGCATAATGGCAAGCAAACCTTATGCCGCAAGTGGAAAATATATTTCAAAAATGAGTAATTTTTGCAAATCATGTATTTTTGATTCTGAAAAAATAATTGGCGAAAATGCCTGTCCATTTAATTCGCTTTATTGGAATTTTATGAAACAAAATGAAGACAAATTAAAGTCGAATCAGCGCCTGAAATTCCTATATCCAACTTGGTACAAAATGAGCGAAGTGAAGCGGGAAGAAATTACAAAACAAGCCAGAATATATTTAACAAAATTAGAAAATAACGAATTATAAATTTAATATCATCAGGCTATAGCATACTAAGCTAATCTTGCATATTTTTACTCAAAACTTCTTCGCTAAAAATATGCAAGATTAGCTTAGTATGCTATAAATATGTTACAAAAACAAAAAGCCCCCGAGATTTCTCTCGGAGGCTTTTTTAATAAATAATTATATAAATTATCTATTTGCTTGCAGCTTTAGCAGAAACAGTGCTGCAAGTAGCTAATTCAGGTTTGTTTGCATCAACAAAGTTAGCTAGAGAACCAAGTTTTTCTAATGAAATAGTTGAATCAATAAATACTACTTCAGCAGCAGCTTTAACTTTAGCAGGATCTGAAGCTACACCGATAGCATTTTTAAGGCTAGCTTGTAAAGTAGCTAAAGAAGTGCTTGCAGCATTAGCTTGAGTTGAAAGATTTCCAACTAGTGTAGAGCAAGCATCGCTAGGAGCTGAAGCTTTAGCAGCAACCGCTTTTTCTTTAGCTTTTTTAGCTGCAACAACTTTTGTAGAAATACCTTTAACTTTATCGCTATCTACAGCTTGTTTTGAACATATTTCAAGAGTGTCTGTTGCAAAACCAAAAGCAACCGCACCAGAAACAGTTCCTAAGCCAAGAGAATCTTCGATGTCAGTAAGAAGAGTTTTTAATTGGCTATGATCTGGAGTTGCATAAGCAATTAACCATTGATTAATGCTTGCTTCACCAGCATTAAAGAATTGTGCAGCGCTATTAGTAGCATTTAATTGTTTGTTTAATATGTCTAAGCAAGGGTTATCAGTTGCAGGTGTAGAACTTGCTGATTCTGACTTTTCATTACAGCTTGTTAAAAATAATAAACTTAAACATAAAATAGAAAGTTGACGCAATGATGACATAAAAAAACCCATTTAAAATTGTAAATAATGTAGCCCAAAGCAACTTTTTTCTTAAAAATTGCGTAGCCTTAATGTCGTAAATAAAAAAGCATTTGTCAAGACTATTTCTCCTTCTATTGAATAACTCTATTGACTCTAAATCAAAAAGAAAATGAGCCCGCTTTGCATCAATATTAGCGAGCATTGTAGATGGCTTTACTCAATCTAATAATATATCATATTCTAGAAAATAAAATATCCTCAGTGAATATTTTTTACTTGATAACTGCGCAAGTTTTTTAAAAAAATATTTGACTAAGTAAGCCATATAAGATTACTTCCAAACCATCTTTAAAAACACTAAACAACACAAACGCCAATTCGTCGATAAAAATTAAATATTTAAAACAAATGTCTAGAGATCCAAAATTAAATTGGTCAGATTATTTTTCAGAGGAAACTTCAAGAACCAAAATTGACTGGTCAAATCCTGATTTATTAAAAAAATTATTTGGCTTTGATAGATCTAGCGGATTCATTGTAGAGAGAAGTGAAGAAATTCGTAATTTCAATCCCGAATATAGCCAACTCGCCATAAATATAAAAACAATATTAAATATCTTGGGCCCAAAAGAGGGCAAGAAAGAAATTGAAGCGGAATTAGAGCGACTAGCAGAATTTACTCCATTACCAGATGATGCCTCTCTCGACGAAATAGCATTCGCTTTAAGAGACTTAGCTTTTATTCAAAATGCTATTTTACATTGCGATCAAACAGAAGTTGTTGCAGATAAAAAATTTGAAATTCCAAATAAACTTGCCAAACCACTCGTTAATCTCGCAGAAAGGCTTGGAATACCTCCGTTAATGAGCTATCCACTATACATATTATATAATGCAAAAAAGGCGGAAGATGATAAGGTTGGAATTAGATATGACGCTCGCAATACCTTCACCTCATCGCATTCACCAGAAATTCTTACCGCAGCATTGCATGAAGAAAATCCTAAACATAATGATGAAGCTCATTTTATTAGAATTCATTTAGGAATAGAGGTGGAGTCAGCAAACTTATTTCAATCAATGTTTGAAATATTGTCAACTCCCCCAGAAAAACTAACTGAAAATAAAAAACTTATTTTAGATAGAATTGAGCAAATGACTCAATCTTTAGATAAAATGACAAGAGATAATCTTACAATGATGTATTTTGGAACTGGCAAAGAAGCCTTTAATGACATTATTAGAACTTTTTTACAAGGAACAAAAAAATTAGGCGGAGTTTTTTCTAAAGAAGATGGATTTATGGTCAGCAATCATGATGGCGGCTCTGGCGCACAAACTCCACTATTTATGATTTTAGATGCATTTCTTGGCAATGAGCAATCATTAGAGGTTAAGGAGTTTCGTAAAAATCAAATGGAGTTTATTTTGCCATCAGCAAAAAATTTAATTAAAGCGGTTGAAAAAGATAGTAAGTCGATCATGGATTTTGTAAAAGGTGATATAGAAGTTGGAGCCGCTTTAATTGGATTTACTGAAAAATTAGTTGATTACAGAGACGCTCACATGAGAATGGTTAGTAAATATATTGGCGGCCAGCAAGGCACTGGTGGCAGCACCCCTAAGGTCTTGATTAACTTAAGAGAAGGAACAAGAACATTGGGTGAAAATCTTCAAAAAGGAATTTTTTCTAAGGGTTAACACTCATGAATTTAAACGCGGAGTTTTAGAAACTCTAATAAATCCTATTTATATTTTTTAACAAACTTAAAAATTAAATAAGGCAGCATTCCGCCAATTATACCGGGAGCAGCTTCATAAACCGCAGAACCAAAGCCGAAATATCTCCATAATATCATAATTGCAAAGCCAGTTAGCATTGTGGTGAGCGCCATTTTTTCTGACATTTTTCCGCCCAAAGCATATATTGTAATCACCGGCGCAAATGAACAAGCCATTGCCAACCAACCAATATTTGCAAGCACAAAAACACCTTCATTCTCGGTTGTAGAAATTGCGGTGGCAAAAATTGTAACTAATAAAGTTGCAAATTTTGCCATAAAATAACTATTTCTTTTTTTAGGAAGTAAGTCGTTAGTAATTGCAGCAGAACAGCTTAAAATTTGAGAATCAGCAGCTGACATTGTTGAAGAAAATAATCCAGCAAGAACTAATCCAATTAAAATATCTGGCAAAACTTGTTGCGATAAAATTGGTAAAGCTAGTTCAGAATCGAAACCTTCTTGCATTGGAATTAAAAGACGCGAAGCCAAACCAGTTGCGATAGTTACAATGTAAAATCCAATATACCAACTATAATAATAAAAACGAATTCTAGTAATATTTTGTGGACTTTCCATCGCCATAAAACCAGTCATAATATGGGGTTGACCAATAATTCCAAAACCGCCAAAAAACCAGCCGAAGATAAAAAAAGATAATCCAAATATACCTTGGCTAAAAAATAAATCTTTGGGATAAATGCTGAAATATTGAGGCGAAACATTTTTTAAGCCAAAAATAAAATTGTCAAATCCACCAATTTTTTGCAATGCCATGAAAAATAATAATCCCATCGACCCAATCATAACGAAGGATTGCGCCGTGTTTGTCCAGATTGACGCTCTTATTCCTCCCGCCAAACAATAGCCCAAAACTATAACCGCACCAATAACAGAGCCAATCGCATAATTCCAACCAAATAATACATGCATAGCTTTTCCACCAGCACTTAATTGTGCGGCCGCATAAACAGTTAGAAAAATTACAATAATTATTGCGCTAATTGCCCTTAATAATTTGTGATCACTTCCATTCCACTTACTCATCACTTCTGGAAAACTTACAGCCTTAGACTTTCCTGAAGATATGCGCAGATTTTTATGAACAAAAAGTGAAGCGCAGAAATCACCAAAAATCGCACAAATCATAATCCAAATTACTGACAAGCCATTGGTATAGGCATATCCAATCATGCCAATAAACATGTAACCGCTATTATTAGTCGCAACACTAGAAAGTGCAATTAACCAAGGTTTCTCACCGTGACTAGCAATTAAATAATCCGAAACAGTATGTTTGCTTTTTATGGTCGAAATTATTCCAATTGTGATAAATGCTATTAGGAAAAATCCGAAGCTGTAGAGTATCATAAATTTTTTGTTTGATGATTATTAACCTTTGATGTTATTTATTTGTTGCAGCTTTAGTATCCGAGCCCGAGAATCACGCTTCGACAAGCTCAGCGTGACTTCTAGATCTTTTTTGAAGTAATGATGAATAATCTTCGATGTCACGCATTAATACCTGATGTCACACATTAATCTTTGATGTCACACTGAGCTTGTCGAAGTGTGATTTTTGAGCTCCTAGCAGTAACATCCCAGAACTAACCAGTAATTTATACTCCAAATTAACTAAAATTTACGCGCAGGCTTTTTTCAACTTCATCTAAAAACTCTTCAGTGTAAAGATAGTGTTTACCATGTTCCACCTTATTTCCGTGAATACAAACCGCTAAATCTTTTGTCATTTTTCCAGATTCAACAACTTGAATAGAAATTTTTTCTAGCTTATGACAAAAATCAATTAACTCTTGATTGCCGTCTAACTTGCCTCTGAATTCTAAACCACGAGTCCAAGCAAATATTGATGCCATTGGATTGGTTGAAGTTGGCTTACCCGCTTGATGATCGCGATAATGCCTAGTGACCGTGCCGTGCGCCGCTTCCGCTTCCATAATTTTTCCATCTGGCGTAATTAAAACTGAAGTCATTAAACCTAGAGAGCCAAAACCTTGCGCCACCGAATCAGACTGAACATCGCCATCATAATTTTTACAAGCCCAGATAAAACTTCCACTCCATTTAAGCGCTGACGCCACCATGTCATCAATTAAGCGATGTTCGTAAGTAATTTTTTTTGCAGCAAATTTTTCCTTGAATTCTTTTTCATAAATTTCAGCAAAAATATCTTTGAAACGACCATCATATTTTTTCAAAATTGTATTTTTAGTTGAAAGATAAAGTGGCCAACCTTTTTGCAGCGCTAAATTAAAACAAGAATAAGCAAAACCTTTGATCGATTCATCAACATTATACATTGCCATTGCAACACCGCCACCATTGAACTTAAAAACCTCGTGCTCGATTATTTTTCCATCATCGCCTTCAAATTTAATGGTTAACTTTCCTTTTCCTGGAACTACAAAATCGGTTGCTTTATATTGATCGCCAAAAGCATGCCTTCCTACAATAATTGGTGAAGTCCAATTCGAAACTAAACGCGGCACATTATTACAAACTATTGGCTCACGAAAAACCGTACCATCTAAAATATTTCTAACCGTTCCGTTTGGCGATTTCCAAATTTGCTTTAGATTAAATTCTTTTTGGCGAGCCTCATCTGGCGTAATTGTAGCGCATTTTATACCAACGCCATATTTTTTAATCGCCTCAGCAGAATCAATAGTGATTTGATCATTTGTTGCATCACGACTTTCTATTCCCAAATCAAAATATTTTATATCAAGATCTAGATAAGGCAGAATTAATTTTTCTTTAATAAATTTCCAAATGATGCGCGTCATTTCATCGCCATCTAGCTCTACAATCGGATTTTTTACTTTTATTTTTTGCATATTTTTATAAAATTATTTTAGATTTTTTTTAAGTCTTGCTGCGCGAATCAGCAAAACATTTCGCCGCCATTCCTGCGATTATTTTGTCATTTAAAGATTTTTTAAAATCATTTTTATTAATTTTTTTCATCGACCTTTCAAAATCAACCATCAAAGCATAAACATCGGCCGCTACTCTTAATATTGTTTTTTCATCAAAATCATAATCTTTGTAAAAATCACGAGCAATTTTTATTGCTTCCATCATGCGCTTCTTTCCTTTTTCGTCAAAATATTCACCATTAAATTGACCAGTCATTATATAGCTAGGAGTAACCCCCAAAGCTTCAGAAATTTTTACCAAAACACTGTTGGAAACGCCGCTTCTGCCATTTTCAAAACCCCAAATTAATTGCTTACTTAAACCAGCCTTTCTAGCAAGACTAGCTTGGGTAAACATCTTTTCTTCTCGAGCTTTTTTTAAAAAATTTTCCGACATTTTTCTTATATTTTTTAATCAATAATCCACAAAATAGCCGCTAAAATTGTATTTTCCAGCAATTCTATTCTATTTAACTTTAAGACTGTCGCAAATCAAGTTTTGCGATAAATTGCATCATAATGGCACTGTCGCGTAAACCAAGTTTTTCTAAGAAGTTTTTGTAATTTAATTTTTTTTGAAAGGTAAGCGTACCCAGATGTACGTGCGTTTCAAAAAAAATTAAATTG
>CAMDMO010000072.1 GCA_945902255.1 Rickettsia typhi
ATGGGAATACTATGTCATCCTGAGCTTGTCGAAGGATGATTCTGGGCACAGAGTTTAAAAACCCTCCTATCAAACAGTTTAAAATAACCATGGCTATTTCGTCAGAAACTAAAAACATGACCATTAACTTTGGTCCTCAACATCCCGCGGCTCACGGTGTTTTGCGTCTTGTGCTTGAGATGGATGGTGAAGTTATTACGCGCGCCGATCCTCATATTGGCTTGCTTCATCGCGGCACTGAAAAATTAATTGAATATAAAAGTTATTTACAAGCGGTTCCTTATTTTGATCGCCTTGATTATGTATCTCCAATGTGCCAAGAGCACGCCTTTGCTTTGGCGGTAGAAAAATTATTGGACTGCAAAATTCCACTTCGCGCTCAATATATTCGCGTATTATTTTCTGAAATTACTCGCATTTTAAATCATATAATGGCGATAACCACTCAAGCTCTTGATATTGGCGCTATGACGCCACTTCTATGGATGTTTGAAGAGCGCGAAAAAATGATGGGATTTTACGAAAAAGTTAGTGGCTCACGCATGCACGCCGCCTATATTCGCCCAGGTGGAGTTCATCAAGATTTGCCAGAAGGTCTTTTGGAAGAAATCGCTGAATTTGCTAAAGGATTTCCAAAATATATTGATGATATGGAAAATCTTCTTACTGAAAATCGTATTTTAAAACAACGCATGGTTGGAATTGGCGTAGTTTCAAAAGAAGATGCACTAGCTTGGGGATTCTCTGGCCCAATGATTCGTGGCTCTGGAATTGCTTGGGATTTGCGCAAATCACAACCTTATGAAATTTACTCTGAACTAGATTTTGATATTCCAATTGGCAAACATGGCGATTCTTATGATCGTTATTTAATCCGCGTACAAGAAATGCGCGAATCGGTAAAACTAATCGAGCAATGTATTGCAAAAATGCCAGAAGGTCCTGTTACCACTGATGATACAAGAATTACACCGCCAAAAAGATCAGAAATGAAGCATTCAATGGAAGCTTTAATCAACCATTTCAAACTTTACACCGAAGGTTATCATGTTCCGGCTGGCGAAGTTTATGCTTGTGTTGAAGCGCCAAAAGGCGAATTTGGAGTTTATTTAATTTCAGATGGCAGTAACAAACCTCACCGTTGTCGTGTTAGAGCTCCAGGATTTGCGCATCTACAAGCGCTAGATTTTATGGTGAAAGGACATATGCTTGCAGATGTTGTAACTGTAATTTCTACGCAAGATATAGTATTTGGAGAAGTTGATAGATAAAGTTCTTAATTGACATTTAGTTCTACAAAACTATCATGCGCCGCCTTGTGCTTTTAAAAGCCCTTAAAAATTTGTTTTTAAATTGGAGAAAAGATGAAAATTTATAATTCACTAAAATCAGCTAAAAAAAGAGATAAAAACTGTAAAGTTGTACGCAGAAAAGGTAGACTTTATGTTATTAACAAGCTTAAACCTCGCTTTAAAGCTCGCCAAGGCTAGTTTTATTTGATTTCGCGATTCTTTTTTTAAAAAAAGCTCTCTCTTTGTTTTTAAATGCCATCTACTTTTAATAAAATCAGAATCGGTACCAGAGCCAGTAAACTGGCTCAAAAGCAAACTGCGGAGATTGCAGCATTAATTAGCTCTCAAAACCCGTCCCTACAAATCGAAATAGTTTTAATCACAACTTCTGGCGATAAAATTCAAGATAGAAATTTAGCCGAAATTGGTGGCAAAGGCTTATTTATTAAAGAACTAGAGGAATCTTTAGTTCAAAATAAAATCGATATCGCCGTTCATTCCGCAAAAGATGTTCCTCCTTTTTTACATGAAAATACCGAATTAAGCGCTTTTACAAAAAGACTTGATGCTAGAGATTGTCTAATTTCAAAAAAATTTAACAATATTCATGAACTGCCTAATGGCGCAGTCATTGGCACTTCTTCATCTAGGCGTAAGGCGATTTTATTGCGCTTAAGACCTGATTTAAAAATTGTAAATTTTCGCGGTAATGTTGATACGCGTTTGAAGAAAATAGAAAATGACGAAGTTGATGCAACAATTTTAGCTGTTTGCGGCCTAGAAAGACTTAGCAAGTCAATTGCAGGTGACCACAATCTTAGCTGTCCAAAAGGATATGATAATAAAAAAATTATCGAAGAAAAAATTATGCTTCCCGCTGGAGGGCAAGGCGCTTTAGCAATTCAAATCAGAAAAAATGATAATAAAATTGCTGCAATTTTAGAAAAAATTAATCACCCAGAAACACAAATTTGCATCAAAACTGAACGCGCTTTTTTACGCGAATTAGGTGCTTCTTGCACTACCCCTGTAGCGGTACACGCATTTATTGAAAATAACTTACTAAACCTAAAAACACTGGTTTTAGATTATGACGGTAGTGAAGTTTTTGAAACAAACTTACAAAGCAATGTTAGTCTAGAAGATGGAATAAAATTAGGGATAAAGGCTTCGAATAAAACAAAAACTGAAGCTGGGAAATTGTTGAAAAAGATCGGCTGCTCTTAAAACGCTAATTCGCCGATAAAAAACCTCTCAGAACTCATCATCCTTAAAAAAACTCGTCATCCTTGGCTCGCAGAGCCGAGGATCTCATGATTTTTGCTTGGGAGTTTAAACTCGCGAGATCCTCGAAGCTTCGCTTCAAGGATAACGGGGCTTAATATATTCTTTACCGGCGAACTGGCATTTAAAGTTATAAATTTTTTAAATAAATCCCCGCCAACTTGTCATCTACATCACAAAATCCAATTAGATTAAATCCATTTTGTTGATGAAAATCTATCGAATTTTGATTAAAAAAAGGCTGGTGAATTATCTTACAAACTAGATGAGAATAACCTTTCTCTGGCGCTATCCTGTATAATTCTGTTAATAATTTTGAACCAACATTTTTCTCACCAATTTTTTTTGCAATTTGCTTATAATATAAAATTTTTTTATCAGGAATCTCTCCTAATAATTCTTTAACTTTTTGATGAAAATCAATTTCAACTTTAGTAATTATTTGCGCTACTAGATAACCAATAATTTTTTTATCTTTTTCACAAACTAAAATAATTGAATCTTGCGAATTTTTTATCTCTTCTTCCAAAGCCTCTATTGTTAACTCTCCAATCAAGAAGCCTGTTTTTGATAATTGGCTCTGATCTTTATTTCTAAGTAAATTTTGCTGGCAAATCGCAACAATTTCAACAATGTCACTTGGTATAGCTAGTCTAACTTCACTCATAATAGATAATGCTAGTTAAGCCTTAATATAAACTTCACTTCCTAATTCCTTAAACCTCTCACTCATTTTATCCATTCCCTTCTTTGCCTCTTCGGCTTTGGCGTAATCTCTAACATCTTGCGTAATTTTCATTGAACAAAATTTTGGACCACACATTGAGCAGAAATGAGCAACTTTAGCGCCGTCAGCAGGCAAAGTTTCATCATGATAAGATTTAGCAGTTTCAGGATCTAGCGCAAGGTTGAATTGATCTTCCCATCTAAACTCAAATCTAGCTTTAGAAAGTTCGTCATCATGAGCTCTTGCGGCAGCATTTCCTTTGGCTAAATCAGCGGCATGAGCAGCGATTTTATAAGTTATTACACCAACCCTAACATCTTCTTTATTTGGCAAACCTAAATGCTCTTTTGGCGTTACATAACAAAGCATCGCAGTGCCGAACCAACCAATCATCGCCGCACCAATTGCACTTGTGATGTGATCATATCCAGGAGCAATATCAGTGGTTAAGGGCCCAAGCGTATAAAATGGCGCTTCGTGACACCATTCTAATTGCTTATCCATATTTTCTTTAATCAAATGCATCGGCACATGTCCAGGTCCTTCAATCATAACTTGGCAATCATGTTTCCAAGCAATTTTTGTAAGCTCGCCCAAGGTTTTTAATTCACCCAATTGAGCTTCATCATTAGCGTCAGCAATTGATCCAGGACGCAAGCCGTCTCCCAGCGAAAAAGCTACATCATATTTATTCATAATATGACAAATTTCTTCAAAATGAGTGTAAAGGAAATTTTCTTTGTGATGAGATAAGCACCATTTTGCCATAATTGATCCGCCACGAGAAACAATGCCCGTAACCCTATTAGCAGTTAGCGGAACATAGCGCAGAAGCACTCCGGCGTGAATTGTAAAGTAATCAACCCCCTGCTCTGCTTGCTCAATTAGAGTGTCGCGGAAAATTTCCCAAGTTAAATCTTCAGCAACGCCACCAACTTTTTCTAAAGCCTGATAAATCGGCACAGTTCCAACTGGCACTGGACAGTTACGAATAATCCATTCACGAATATTGTGAATATTGCGACCAGTTGATAAATCCATTAAAGTATCTGCACCAAAACGCGTTGCCCAAATCATTTTTTCCACCTCATCTTCTACGCCAGAAAAAATCGCTGAATTACCAATGTTGGCATTAATTTTTACTAAAAAATTACGGCCAATAATCATTGGCTCAGATTCGGGATGGTTTATGTTGTTTGGAATAATTGCGCGACCACAAGCAATTTCATCACGCACGAATTCTGCAGTAATAAATTTAGGAATTTTTGCGCCAAAAGTTTCGCCTTTATAACTTGATTCAGCAGCCATTTTTTCGCGCGTCATATTTTCGCGAATTGCAATATATTCCATTTCTTTGGTAATGATTCCAGCGCGCGCGTAAGCTAGTTGGGTTGGCTTTTTACCCTCTTTAGCGCGAAGTGGTTTGAAGCTTGATAAATCAAATTCGGGAGCCGTTGGTTTTGCACCAGCAACAAAAACTCCATTATCTTGCGGCTTCACCTCTCTTCCTTTATATTCCTCGACATCTCCTCTTTCTAAAATCCATGATTCTCTAAGTTTTGGAAGGCCTTTATTTAAATCAATTTTATCTAAAAAATTTTGATCAGAATAAGGGCCAGAAGGATCGTAAACTGTAAAATTTTTTGCTTCTGATTTTTCGGATAGCTTAATTTGGCGCATCGCAACTTTCACATCAGCAAATTTTTCGCTTTGAATATAAACTTTCGAAGAAGCTGGAAGGGGTCCAAGAGTCAGTTTTTTGGTAATTTTTTGAACAGTCATTTTTGAAAAAATAAATAATTAAATAATGCAAGACCCAACTATTGCTTAATTCGAGCTTTTTGCAAGCCATATTTCATAAATCCGAGTAATAATAGCAGCTATTAGGAAGCAAATAAGCATCGCAATCAATGTATCACCAAAAAAATGCACCCCTTTTGCCATCTGATAAAATCCTAAAACCCAACCAATTATTACAGCGCCCAATAAACCAAAGATACGATAGACTTTTTTTTCTAAAACAAAAAATAAGATTATTAAAGCAAATCCTGTAACTGCATGACCCGCTGGAAAACATTGACCAGATTTTATTTTTACACCATTTAATACGGGATATTTTTCAAATATTTTAACATAACGAAATTCACCACCATAAATCTCTAATTGCGATGGACAATAAATATTAGTAAATTTTTTAATATTGCCTGCAATCAATGGAATTAAAGCCAATCCGAGTAAAGTAATAAGAAATTTATGGCGATTATGAACAAAAAATCCTGATTTTTTTTTAAAACTAACAACCGCAGCAAATAAACAAAAAGCCAAAATTATGGCAAAAATTATTTTTGGAAAATCGTAAAAAATAAATTTTTTTACCGGCTCTTTTGCGTCAATCATCCAAGACTTTAAATGAAAATCGAATAAATAGCTTTGCAACTTTAAATCTACATTACTGTGATGTAACCACAGCAATGAAGCAACTATCGCCATCACATCAAGCGCGATTAATAGATCAATTTTATTTATTTTCAAAATTCTTGAGCTTGCCATTTTTAAATAAGTAACTTGCACCTTGATAATAATTAATTGCCTCATTCATTTTTTCTTGATCGTAATCCTTTATAACCTCTTCTTTTGAGCCTTCCCATCCATATTTTTCTATCTTCACATCAAAAGCTTTTTTCTCTTTTTTTGGCTTTAATAAATAAAGTTTATTTTCTTGAAAATATCCAACATTGGCATAAGTGCTAACAAAAGAATGTTGGTTAATTGTTTTTTCATTGCTTAACACATCAATACCAAAAAATTTTGATTTGTAAGAAAGATTTAGCAATCCCAATGCTGTTGGAGCTATGTCAATTTGACTAACATTTTTATCAAATATTCTTGGTTTTATAATATGCGGTGCGTAAAAAATTGCCGGAATTTGATAGCGCCATAAAGGTATATCCGTATTGCCCGCACTGCCCGCACAATGATCTGCAACAAAAATAAAAATCGTATTATTAAACCATTCTTTTTTCTTGGATTTTTCAATTAATTTTCCAATTGCATAATCAGTATATTTAACCGCACCATTACGACCGGTTTTTGGCTCAATATCAATTTTTCCGGCAGGATAAGTAAATGGACGATGATTAGAAGTTGTCATCACAAAATTTAAAAATGGCTTGCCCTTCGCGTAAGATTGATCGGCTTCCTTAATGGTTTTATCAAATAAATCTTCGTCAGCAACTCCCCAAGCATTTTCAAAAGAAATTTCATCGCGCGCAAAATATCCACGATCAACAATTTGAAAACCATTATTGCCGAAAAAATAATTCATATTATCAAAATAACCCGCACCACCATAAAGAAATTTTGCTTCATAGCCACGATCTATCAAAGGAGATGAGATATTAAAAAGATTTTCATTATGCGGCCTTCTAACAATTGAATTTCCGGGAGTTGGTGGCACCGAAAGTGAAAGCGCTTCAAGACCGCGAACTGTTCTGGTTCCGGTTGCTTTAAGATTTGTAAAAAATAATCCTTCTTTTGCTAATTGATCCAGATTTGGCGTAATATTATCTTTATTGCCAAAGGGCGTCATATAATCAGCGCTCAGACTTTCAATTGAAATTAAAATAATATTATATTTTTTTTCTCCGCCTTTATTTGCTCCCTTTATTTCACGAGAAATATCAAATTCGTCATCTGATAAAAATTTTGAATTAGGCTCTTGTTTGGAAATATTTTTTTTCAAATCAACAAACAATTCTTTAACATCTCGCGTTGCATATAATTTATCATAATCAATTTGATTATTAAAATATGCTGAAAATAGCTGATAAATGCCATTTCCCGCAATTTCATTAACATAATTATTATTTGAAATTTGCGTGACTTTTGAGCTATCTATTGTAACGAAAGATATAGCCGCCAACATTACAGCCCCAATAACTCCGCCATAAGAAAAATTTTGATCTTTATTTGTAATGATTTTTTTGTAAGTAAGGCGAAAAATTACTGCAACTAGAAGCAAAATTGCACAAACTAATTTTCCAACCGGATAAGATTCAATAATATTTCTAACCACTTCGGTGGTATAAATTAAGTAATCAATCGCAATAAAATTAAATCTGGTGTGAAATTCTTCCCAAAAAACCACTTCGGAAAAAATGGAAAAAATA
>CAMDMO010000073.1 GCA_945902255.1 Rickettsia typhi
TTTCTTGGCCAATTTTTTTATTAATTTAAAAAATTAAGCTGGTAAAAAAATCAATTTAAAATAAGATTTAAATAATCTCATTTGAGATATATTTGCCTCTGTGGCGGAACTGGTAGACGCGATAGACTCAAAATCTATTATCCCTTAAAGATGTGTCCGTTCGATTCGGATCAGAGGTACCACACAAAACCTTATTTTAATGTCTCTACATTTTATTGATTTATTCAAAGCTGTTTTTCTTGGAGTTGTAGAAGGTCTTACAGAGTTTATTCCAGTCTCTTCAACCGCTCACTTACTGATCTCATCTTACTTAATAAGTTTTCAGTCAATTCAAAATAATCTTTTTGAAATCGTAATTCAATTCGGTGCAATATTAGCGATTTGCTTAGTTTATCGCGAAAGAATTTTTGCGGTTATTTGTGGATTAAAAGATCAGAAACAACAAAAATTTACATTTAATTTAATTTTAGCATTTCTTCCTGCGGCCATTATCGGAGCGCTTTTTCACAACTTAATTAAACAATATTTATTCTCAAATCTAGTAATTGCAATCGCTCTAATTATTGGCGGAATTATTATGATTATCGTTGAGAGAAAATCTGGCGGATCATCTTCTAAACCAATCGCAAAATCAGTTGATAACATTAAGCCATCTACTGCTTTATCAATTGGTTTTATGCAATGTCTAGCCATGATTCCGGGCGTGTCGCGCTCTGGCGCTACAATAATTGGTGGAATGCTATTTGGTTTAAATCGAAAAACCGCAACAGAATTTTCTTTCTTCTTAGCAATTCCAACTATCGCCGCTGCAAGTTTTTATGATCTTTATAAAAATAGAATGGCGCTAACAAATAGTAATATTGAACTTATTTTAATTGGCACCCTTGCCTCTTTTTTATCGGCAGTTTTTGTGATTAAATGGTTTATAAATTTTGTTAGTAAAAATAATTTTATTCCGTTTGGAGTTTATAGAATTTTACTTGGGATAATTATTCTTATTTTTATTATTTAATTATGTTGCAAGAAAGTGAACCAAAATTTGCAATTAGATTTGGTCTTGGAGCCATAAAAGCCGTAGGCTTTGGCGCAACAGAAACCATGACCCAAGAAAGAAAAGCCAATGGTAATTTTGGCGATATTTATGATTTTGCTGAAAGAGTTGATCCAAAAAATATTAATAAAAAATCAATTGAAGCATTAGCGAAAGTTGGAGCTTTTGACTCATTAAGTAAAAATCGCCGTCAAATTTCGGAATCATTTGATGTATTAGCTTCTTATTCTGCTGAAAAAAAAGATCAGGCCACCTCTAATCAAATGAGCTTATTTAGCGGCTTTCCTGAAGCTAATGCCAAGCCAGAATTAAGAAAAGTTTTAGATTGGAATAAAGCTGAGCGTTTGCAAAAAGAATTTGAATCTTTTGGATTTTTTTTAAATGAACATCCTTTGGATGATTATCTTTTGGAGCTAAAAAAACGCGGTGTAATTTTTTCTGATAAAATTGAGCGCGACGAATTAGAAGATAATAATTTAGTAAAAATGGCAGGAGTTGTGGCTGGAAGTAAGCACAGATCAGGACCTAGAGGTCGCTTTGCTTATCTTACAATTTCTGATCCCCTAGGAATGTTTGAAGCAATGGTTTTTGATGAGGCATTAATTACCGCCGCTCGCGATATTTTAGTTGATGGCAGCGCAATTGCTCTTGAGTGCTTGGTTCGCAAGGATGAAGGAGGTGTTAGAATTTTAGTTCGTGATGTAAAAAAACTAGATGATTTTGTAAAAACAACCAAAGCACAAGATAAGCCTTTCGAAGATATTAAAAAACAAGCTAGTCGAAATTATAATAGAAATAATTCAAATTCAGATTCGTCCAATCGCTTTAACCAATCTTCTCAAAAACCACTAGCAAAAACCCAATCTGAAGTCGCCCCTGCCCCACAAATTATCAAAAAAGCTTTCTCTAAAATTGAAATTATCATCAAAGATCGTGATGTAATTTTTGCTATCAAGTCATTATTATCACAATGCCTTACTCCCATTGGATGTGAAAAATTTACCAAAGTATTTTTTTCTGTAATGAATGATGGAAAAATTTTTAAAGTTGAATTGCCAAAAAATTACTTACTTGATGAGGCTGATGTAGTAAGGTTGCGCAAGATTGAAAAAATTATCGATGTTGAAAGTTCTATTTAACAATATTAGCAAATAAAAAGCTGGTTCCCCCATATTTTCTTAACTCTAACTGCTGTAAAAAACCACAATCCTTTAACTGTTTTTCTTTAAAAGTTTTGAATTCAATAACAATTAGAGACTCTGGAGTAATCCATTCTTTTTCTTTTAAATTGGTGATTATTTCTAAATAATTTTCATTATAAGGTGGATCGATAAAAACTAAATCGAATTTTTCTAGCGTTTTATTTAAGCCGATTTTCGCATCAGAAAGCAAGAATTGGCAAGATTCTTCAACTTGTAAAATTTGAGAATTTTTTTTAGCAATTTCTAAATGTTTAAAATTATTATCAATAAAAAAAGCTGATTTTGCACCGCGAGATAAGCATTCTAAACCTACTGATCCAGAGCCGCAGCATATATCTAATATTTTTGCACCTTCAATTTTAAAGCCAATTTCTTTGATAATTTTTCCAGATGTGAGAATATTAAATAAGGATTCTCGATTACTGTCTGTAGTAGGTCGCAATAATTTTAAATGACTGGAATCAGATAGTTTTTTACCTTTAAATCTTCCCGAAATGATGCGCATTTTAATTAACTAAATCGTGATTTATCAGCATAATAAACGCCAAGTAATTTTACATTTTTGGAAAAAAATCCCATTTCTTCTAGCGCCAATCCCACATTTTTTTGATTTGGATGACCTTCAATGGTGATAAAAAATTTTGCTTGTTTTGAAACCCCTCCAGGAATATAGCTTTCTAGTTTTAGCATATTCACACCATTGGTTGCAAAGCCACCAAGCGCTTTATATAGAGCTCCGGGAATATTACGAATCGTGAATAATAAGGTTGTAATTACTGGAGCAATTTTTATATCTGTTTCAGCGGCACTCTTAGAAATTACGATAAAAGTTGTCATATTATCATTGCCAGAATCTTGCAAATTTTCTTTAATAATTTTTAAACCATTCATTTCTGCGGCCATTTTTGAACATAATGCGGCCTTAGATTTATCGCCTTGCTCAACTACAAATTTTGCAGCTTCTGCAGTATTTGAAAATTCACGCAAATTAAAACCAAAATTACGCAAGCTATTTTGACATTGCATTAAAGCTTGGGGATGAGAAAGAACTTCCTTGATGTCACTAAATTCAGCTCCATCAAGCACTGCTAAATTATGTTGAATCGATAAAAAATGCTCTGCAACAATTGAGATATTGCTATCTTGTAATAAATTATGAATTTCTGAAACGCGTCCGGCGTAAGAGTTTTCTAGTGGAATCATTCCAAATTTAACTTCTTCATTTACCACTTTTTCAAAAACATCCAAAAAAGTTGGAAATGCCTTAGCTTCAAAATCGGGGTAAAAATTTCTGCAAGCTATGTTGGAATTCGCTCCAACTGTGCCTTGAAAGGCTATAATTTTTTTATTCATATTTCTTTAATTCGTTGACATTGATTTCGATAAATGTGACAATTGGCTGGTGTTTAGATCCATTTTACATGGATCAATCTCAACAAAATCAACAAAACAATCGAAAATGACTAAAAGCTGGTCTCCTAATTCTTGGAGAAATTTATTAATCAATCAACAGCCAATTTACAAAGATCTTTCTGAACTTCAAAAGGTTGAAGCTCAACTAGCGAACTTTCCGCCATTGGTTTCGGTTGATGAAATTGAAAATCTAAAATCAGAATTAGCCATGGTGGCAAATGGTCAGGCCTTCTTATTGCAAGGTGGCGATTGCGCTGAAAGCTTTACTGAATTTTCTTATACTAATTTACAGCATTTTTTTCGAACCATTGTGCAAATGACCATTGCCATGATGTATGGTCTTAAAAAACCAATTGTAAAAGTTGGTAGAATCGCTGGTCAATACGCCAAACCAAGATCTGATGATTATGAAACCATCGGAGATCTTACTCTGCCAAGCTATCGTGGCGATAATGTTAATCATATTGATTTTAACGAAGATGCAAGAAAAGCTGATCCTAATCGCTTGCTTGAAGCTTATTTTTATTCCGCAGCATCATTAAACTATTTGCGTTCACTAGCGGTTGGCGGCTATGCTGGCTTAAGCAAGGTAAATAAATGGAATGAAGAGTTTGCTCACACACTTAGTAGCAAAAAAAATATTGAAGATGTTGTTGAAAAAGTTAATCAAATTTTAAGCTTTATGAAAGCTTGCGGACTTGATTCTAGATCGGTTCCACAAATTGCTACTGCAAGTTTTTTTACATCTCACGAAGCTTTGCTTTTAAATTACGAAGAAGCTTTCACGCGCTTTGATAAAGAATATAAAAAATCTTACGATTTAAGCGCTCACATGCTTTGGATTGGTGATCGCACTCGTCACCCAGATCAAGCCCATGTAGAATTTATGCGAGGCATTTCTAATCCAATCGCATTTAAAGTTGGTCCTTCAATTACTCAAGATGAATTATTGAAATTACTCGATATTTTAAATCCAACTAATGAAGAAGGCAGAATTACTTTAATTTCTCGTATGGGAAAAGATAAGGTTGAAAAACTTCTGCCACCTTTAGTTGAAAGAATTAAGCAAGAAGGAAGAAATGTAATTTGGTCTTGCGATCCAATGCATGGCAATACCATCAAATCTTCTAATGGCTATAAAACTCGTAAATTTGATGACATTTTAAGCGAAATAAAATCATTTTTTCAAATTCACAATAATCTCGGAACCTATGCTGGCGGAGTTCATTTCGAGATGACTGGACAAGATGTAACTGAATGCCTTGGTGGTAATCAGCAAATTTCTGAAATTAACCTTTCAGATCGTTATCATACCCATTGCGATCCGCGTCTAAATTCTTCACAAAGTGTTGAATTGGCTTTTATGATTGCGCAAGATTTACAAAAAGAGATTAATAAATAATGACAACAAAAACACACGGAATTATCGCTCTAGTTGGGGCTCCCAATGCTGGCAAATCAACTTTAACCAATGCGCTTTTAGGGCAGAAATTATCTATAGTTTCATCAAAAGTTCAAACTACTAGAAACTCTATTAAAGCCATTGTAATTGAAGATCAAACTCAACTTATTTTACTAGATACTCCAGGAATTTTTATTCCTCGCGAAGATAAAATTTTAGAAAGAGTAATCGTTAAATCAGCTTGGCAAGCACTTCGCGATGCTAATCATGTTTGCTTCTTAATTGATGCTCAGGTTGGCTTAAGTCAAGAAAATTTGCGCATTATTAAAGATTTAAAAAAAGATGAAATCAACCCAACTATAATCATTAACAAAATTGATGTAGTAAAAAAACCTTTGATTCTTGAAACAATGGCGAAGCTTGTAGATCTTGGCTTCGAAGATATATTTGTTATTTCAGCTCAAACCGGCGAATCAGTGGAAGTTTTAAAAAAATTTCTTTGCAAAAAATGTGTTAATATAGGCTGGATTTATGACGAAGATCAAATTACTGACGCGCCAATGCGTTTTCTTGCCAGCGAAATTACTCGTGAAAAACTATTCCTTAAATTAACCCAAGAACTGCCCTACTCTCTTACGGTTAAAACCGATTCTTATGAAGTTTTAGATAATAAAGAAATAAAAATTCACCAAACAATTTTTGTTTTAAAGGATAGTCAAAAAACAATTATAATTGGTAAAAATGGATCGATGATAAAAGAAATTGGACAAGAAGCGCGCCACGATATTGGGCAACTTGCCGGAGTTAAAGTTCATCTTTTTTTATTTATCAAAGTTAAAAAAGATTGGATGAGCCATGTAGAATCCTATGAAATGGTTGATGTTATAAAATTACCTAAATCTTAAAAAATGAGTTCAACAATTGATTTACAAGAGGTAGAAAAATTTTCTAAAATTGCTGATGAGTGGTGGAGTCAAACCGGCAAATTTAAACCTCTGCATAAATTTAATCCAATTCGAATCTCTTTTATCAGAAGAAAAATTATTCAACATTTTTCATTAGATGAGAAATCAACCAAGCCATTTGCAAATCTGAAAATCATTGATATTGGCTGTGGCGGAGGGCTTGTAGCGGAACCATTTTCTAGAATGGGTGCAGATGTTACGGGAGTTGACGCCTCTGAAAAAAATATCTCTGTTGCAAAAATTCATGCAGAAAAATCGGGATTAAAAATTAATTATTTCGTAGATAGTATTGAAACTTTTGCAGAAAAAGAAGAAAAATATGATGTAGTTTTTGCCCTAGAAATCATTGAACATGTGGCTGATGTGGAAAATTTTATTAAGGGATGTAGTAAGGTTTTAAAACCAAATGGATTGCTTTTTATTGCAACAATGAATCGCACTTTAAAATCTCTTGCTTTAGCTAAAATTGCTGTGGAATATGTGCTGAGATGGCTTCCGCAAGGAACGCATGATTGGAAAAAGTTTTTAAAGCCGTCGGAAGTTAATTTTTATACAAGCCAAAATGGTTTAAATCTTTTAGAATTAAAGGGATTTAGCTATAATATTATTAAAGATGAGTGGAAGGAAGTTGATAATTTAGATGTGAATTACGCCGCTGTATTTACTAATTAGCATCCATCATTAAAAGCTTTTCCTTTGCCTTCTCTTTGTCAGTTCTTACATCTTGCTTAGGTGACATTATTTTATAAATTTTATTAGATTTTTCTATTACATCTGCCGCACTTTCCGTTCTTTGAATTATGCCAATTTGAGATGCTTTATTTAACTTATAAGTCGCTTTACCGCTTGCCTTGTTATCATCAGGCGCCTCAGCAGAATTAACCACTTTTTCATTGAGTATAATAACGTCGTCTTTTTCTATCTTAACATCTTGCGCTTTAGCCGCTTTGGAACCCTGTTTAAAATTGTAAATTACATCTCTAACCACTTTTTCATTTTCCACCTCAGCAGGCGTAGGAGTTGGCTCTGGCTTAACTACTTCTGGAAGCGGTTCTGTCTTTATAACTTCAATATTTTGACCTTGTGGGCCAGAGATAAATCTAAATTTTTTTGCAATATTTTCACTTTGTTTTTCATCTATTGTTTTTGATTGATTTGTTAATCCGCCTTTAAATAGATATTTTTTTCCAGTTTGGCTTTTATTTTTTTCAGCATCTTTGGTTATAATTATAGGCAAATCTTCGCTTTTTTTATCCGAAGAATCATTGTTCATAATTTTAAAGATTTTTTCTTTTACATCACCTTCTGCCGGTTGTTTATTTGTTTCTGGAGCTATATCTTCAGATGTTCCATCGATTAATGGAGAAATTTTAACTGCTT
>CAMDMO010000074.1 GCA_945902255.1 Rickettsia typhi
TAATAAATTTCTTGTCACCACATTTTTAATATTGCCAATTTTTGATTTAAATAACTTCCCCGCTGCTTTTTTTGGACTTGGCGGATTTATTAATGTTTGGTGGTTAGTTGTGGTAATTTATCCATTTATTTTATTTAGAAAAACTAGGAAAGAAAAATCAAAAGAACTGATAATATTAAGAAAGAAAATATTTTCTTTTCACAGAATTTTAATCGCTATTTTGACATATATTTTATTATTAATATGTAATATCTTAACCATCAAACATTATGGACCATGGGCTTCTACGGCATTTAATCTTTTAGCACTTTTATTAATATTATTTTTATTTGAAAAAACAATTTATACAAAATTTTTTCCAAAATTTTCAGGTTTTTTTGTTTGCCTAGTCGCAATTTCAACATCTTGTTTATTTTATTCTTATGTTAGATCTATAGAAAACTCAGTGGGAAAAAATCGCCATATCGCTACTCCCAGCCCCCTTTCTAATTTTATTGCTTATTATTCAAAAATTTATGCTCCTCAAAAAGAAGATGGATTTTTAATGTTTTCAGTTTGGATTCCTCACGCTTTTCCGGTAATGAATTATTTAGAAAAAGATAATAATTATATTACTCATGTTATTGGAACCAAAGCAACTAGGGGCGAGAGCGGTAATTTTAAAATGTTTGCCAGCAAAAATTCTGATACCGTTTTTACATTATCTTATTTATTCGATAATATGAAAAAGCAGCTAAAAAATCCCAACACCAAGTTAATTTTTGTTAATAACGGCGCAGATGCTTATGATGAAGACAATAAGTGCATAATTGGCTCATTAGAATATTATTTTTTAGATAGAGAATTTAAAAAATTATTCTTGAAAAACTTTCGTTTTGAAAATCAGGTTTTACTTTTAAGAAAAGCAAAACCGATGTTAAAATTAAAAAAAGATTCAGATATTTACGATCAGCTAAAACCCTCCTCAGAGACTGTTTTGCACAGCTTTGAAGTATATGTAAGAAAATAAAATGAATATTGAAATTACTGAAATTCAAAAAAATATAGAGGAAAAAAGATTAATTTTAGGCAAAAAACTTGAAGATTTTTTACTAAAAAAACTTTGCAATTTAAAAGATTTTTTAAAAAAAATTTTAGCGTCTAAATCTTTAGGATTTTTTGGATGTTTTGCTGTGATATTGCTTAGTATATTAGCGAATTCTTATAGAGATATAGGTTATGAATCTGCTGAATATTTGGAAATTACCAAAAAAATATTAGATGGTAAAACTACTTACAAAGACTTTACCGTCAACAGCCCTCCCCTAGTTTTTTACTTAAATATCGCGGCTAATTTTTTAGCAAAAATTCTTACGATTGATCCAATTATTGGTGCGATAATTTTTTCTAATTTGATTGGAATTTTATCAATTTATTTTTCTAGTCGCATCTTAAAAAGATCAAATTTTTTTGTTAAAAAAAACGGATTTAGAGAGCATCAAACTTTTTTTAATCTTCTGATTATAAGCTTTGCCTGTGGATTTTTTTTACGGATTTTTACATTACAATTCGGAGAATTATTAACAAAATCCAGCTATTTTCTTGCCCTAAGTTACCCTTATATTTCCTACCAATTTCTTAAAAATAGCGAATTAAAAACTCGTGATCAAATCATCTTGGGCGCAATTGGTGCCTTGGTTTTCTTGCTAAAACCAAGTTATATAGTTTTGATGACCACTTTTGAAATTAGTAAAATTTTACAAAAAAAATCTCTAAAACCATTTTTTTGCCTTAGAAATTATTGCACATTTTTATTAATAATTTTTTATTTTTTAATTCTAAATAAATATTTACCAGAATTCAAATTTAGAGCCTTAGATATCTATCACTACAGCAATTATATTCACATCATAAAAGAATATATATTTTTACCCGCTTTATCATGTTATTTATGTTTTTTTCTAATAAAAAAATTTGATTTTTTACAGCCTTTATTTCTCGCTTTTATTGCCGGAGCTAAAATAATTTTTTTAGATTCTTTTAAAGATCTAAATCAAATGTCCATTTTTTTCTCCCTATCCAGCCCTTTGATTATTATGCTTCTAGCTTTAATTCTAAAAGGTAATTATGTAAATTGGAGACGAGATCTAGTTTTAATATCAGCAATTTTATTTTTACCGCAATTTGATCAAAATAACATATTTGCATTAATTTTTGATTTATGCGCTTTTTGGTGGATTTTTGCTTTCGCTCTATCAAAAGAAAATCGAAATAAACTATCCAAAGAAAACATCACTCACATTAAATTGTGGGAAAAGGCTTTCTTGCCCGCAAGTTTTGACTCATGGCTAATTTTTTTATCTTCAGCCGCAATAACAATTACCTTGATAATTTATAAAAATACCGCCGAATTATCTTGGCTAATATCAGAAATATTTTTTATTTTATTAGTAAATTTTAATCAAAAGCTTCATGAAAAAGATATAAAATTTAAAGAATTTTCAACATTGTCTGCAGCAATGCTGGCATTGGCTATTTCTTATGTAATTAGCCTATATTTTGCAGCAATTTTTAACTATTCAAATTCAATCGCCTTTAAATATAAATCGCCAAATTATTTAAGCGATGAAGTGATTAAAGTGGCGAAAAAATTTAGCAATCAAGATGATGAAATTATAATTCTTTCCGCTTCAGTTTTAGATGCCTATCCAATTTTTAATTATCTTAAAAAAGAAAATCCGCTAATTTCGAATGACATTTTATCACTTTATAAAAATATTAATTCTCATACTAAGACAGACCTTTCACTCACCCACCTTAAACAGGCTTTACAAAATCAAAAAACCAAATTAGTTTTTGTTACAAAAAAAGGCTCTAACATTGATGATCAATGTCAAATTGGGTTCTTAGAATTTTATCTTCGCGATGAAGAATTTAGAAAAATATTTTTAACAAATTATAAATTTTTAAATCGCATTATTGACAAAAAAATTGTCGCGAAAAAAACACAATTCTTTAACGAATCAACACCAATTGAAGCGGAAAGTGAATTTGAATTAATAAAAAAAGATGTCGAAATCTATGTCAGAAAATAAAATAAAACGCTTTTTTAAACATAAATTATTTATTGCTTTTTTAGCAGGATCTCTTTGTTCTCTTGCCTTTGCGCCATTTAACTTTTTTATTACCTCAGTTGCCTCTCTATCAATTTTTTATTCTTTATTGACAAAAGAAAGTTTAAAAAAACCAATTTTTTATTTAGGATTTTTTTACGGTTTTGGTTATTTTTTAAGCGGAGTTTATTGGATTGCAATTTCACTATTAGTTGATGCCAGCCAATTTGCTTGGCTAATTCCATTCGCTCTAACTTTAATTCCAGCTGCTCTAGCACTTTATTTCGCCCTATTTTCCATAACTTATAAATTTTTAATCAATAAATTTCACTTTACAAAAAACTATCAAAAAATTGTTAGCTTTGCAATTTGCTGGGTTCTTTTTGAAATTTTAAGATCCAATTTATTCACTGGTTTTCCTTGGAATTTACTTGGCTATTCTTTTTTATTTGATGAAGCATTTTCTCAAATATCCAATATTTTTGGAATTTATGGACTTAGCTTTTTAGCGGCTCTATCATCATTAATTCCAATTTTATTTCTAAAAAATAATTACAAAAAAGATGATAAAATTTTTGCCATAATTTTAATTTTATTATTATTCTCAAGCTTCTGTTACGGAAGCTTTTCTATTAATAACACCAAATTAGAAATTGATCAAAACACTAAATTAAGGCTTGTTCAGGCTAACATAAAACAAGAAATGAAATGGGATATTAATCAAAAATATCAGAATTTTCTTAAAACAATTTCTCTAACCAATTCAAAAGATTTGAGCGATGTAAAGGCGGTTATCTGGTCGGAAACTTCAGTGCCTTATGCAATTGATGATGACAGTCCAAAATTACTAGAAAAACTAAAATTAGCAACTCCTCCGCAAGGCATGTTAATTACTGGCGCTCTAAGACTGAACTATGAAAATGAAGAAATTAAAAATGCCTGGAATAGTGTTTTTATTTTAAACCAAAATGGTGTTACAAATTTTTATGATAAACATCATTTAGTGCCATTTGGCGAATATGTTCCCTTACAAAAATTTCTACCCTTTATAAACAAAATTACCGACGGCGCAATTGGATTTAGTCAAGGATCTGGCGCGCATACTATTGAAGAGCAAGGTTTAAAAATAAGCCCCCTACTCTGTTATGAAGTAATTTTTTCTGATGAAATTATTGATAAAAAATCACGCCCCAATTTGCTGGTTAACTTAACTAATGACGCATGGTTTGGCGTTAGCAGCGGCCCTTATCAACATCTTAATATGGCAAGAATGCGCTCAATTGAATATGGCATTTCTTTAGCAAGAGTTGCTAATACGGGAATCACTGCCTTTATTGATCCTTTTGGCAGAATAGTTGATAAAATTGACTTAAATCAGGAGGGAATTATTGATGTGAATTTAATTAAAAGCCTGCCTGAAACAATTTATGGAAAATATGGCTATATACCCCTCCTTTCACTACTTTTACTAACCTTCATATTATTAATTTTTTTATGAAAAAATCTTACACCATCACGCCAATTGATTTACATCTTGCTAAAAAATTAAGAGAATTTCGTATATCCGCCGGAG
Source organism: Rickettsia typhi (assembly GCA_945902255.1). GTDB lineage: Bacteria > Pseudomonadota > Alphaproteobacteria > Rickettsiales > UBA1997 > UBA2645. The sequence goes on from CAMDMO010000074.1 coordinate 4,666, forward strand.
TTAGTCAGGAAGAGCTTGGAGATCTAGTTGGAGTTGCGATGCAACAGATTCAAAAATATGAAACCGCTAAAAATCGCATATGTGCTAGCCGCCTTTTTGAATTTGCACAACTATTGGAAAGGCCAATTGGCGCATTCTTCAGCGACCTAAAAGCCGATCGCACTTATTATAATTACGATTTTAAAACCGAATCTAGCTTAATGAAAAAAGATTTTATTATGAGCAGCGAATTAAAAGCCTTGATAAATTCTTTTAATCGAATCGAAAATTCAACAACCAAAAAATATTTAATAGCCTTAACTAATTCAGTTGCGAAGCCAAAAAGAAGAAGGGTTAAGCATTGTTATTCTTAAACGCTTAAACCCCCTTTTTTAAACACTCTTCTTATTTTTTAATTTATAGATAATCCCAAAAACTCCAGCGATTAAAAATATCACAAAAGTTATTTTTGCAATATTTGCAATTGCCTCAGCAATACCAGTAAAACCTAATATTGCCGAAATTAGGGCAAGTATTAAAAATCCTGATGTCCAGCCGATCTTAATCATAAATTTTAACTATTATTTTTAAAAAAATAATTTGGGATAAATTGTTATAAACACGCATTACCCTTGAGTAAGATAGGAAAATGATAGGATTTTAATTTACCTCAAAAAAAGCAAAAGCAAAGCAATGCTAAACTGATTTAGTATTGCTTTAACCATAAAAGCCAGACATTAAGTGAGACCGCTGCAAATCAAGGGTTTCTAAAAATAAGATAGTTTGACTCGCTGTTTATAACTGATACCATCCAATATGAGCTAATTTGCTCTCAACCTTTTTAAATTAAAATGAAAATCAAATATCTATTGATGTTAGCACTACTATTTAGCACCTCTTGTATTCACAAGGAACTCGCTAGAAATCTACGCAACTCTTATTCTGAAGGTGAAGCAATTGGAATACCTAATATTAACTTTCAAACCTTACAAGGCATGAAAGTTGGAGAAGCTTGTTCTTATGAACTTTTCTATATATTTCCGGTAATTGGAGATAACTCTATTATATCAGCTGCAAAAAAGGGTGAAATTGACAGAGTTTTATTCATTGGCGAAAGCGGCTTTTGGACATTCCCTTTTGCTAAAAATTGCATCACCGTATATGGAAATTAATATCCAAATATAATAACTAAAAATTACTCAAGATGGAAAATAAAGATCTAAAGAATACTATTGATGGCTTTTTATTAAAAGCATTAGCGAAATATATAGCTCTAAACCACATTGTGCTAAATTATTTTTTAAAGTTTTTTAATAAAAATTCGAAAGTGCAATCAATATTAAATTCAAATATATTGACCCTCTTGTTAAATGGGGCATTTCTTGCTTTTATTGGAATTATCTTTGGTGGATTGCTTGGAAAAATAGCTTCAACACTACTGTTTCTTAATATAATTTCTGCTTTAGCGACTTATATTAGAGAGGCTAAATAAATAGCATTGATACTCTTGGTTTAAAAAACCAAGAGTATCAAAAACTATAAAAGGGGTCAGACCCCCTTTTAAATTTATCGGCGAATTGGTTTTTTTACACTAGCCAGCTTTTGAGCTAAAGAAATTCTTAAATTTATCTTTCATACCATCAAAATCTTTTGCTTCAGGAAGAGGATCTTTTTTCTTAGTTATTACCGGCCATTCTTTAGCATATTTGCGATTAATTTCAACCCACTCAATTAACTCTGGTGATTCAGGAAAAATTGCTTCAGCTGGGCATTCTACAACACAAACTCCACAATCAATACATTCATCAGGATCAATCACCAACATATTTTCACCCTCGTAAAAACAGTCAACTGGGCAAACCGAAACACAGTCGGTATATTTGCAACGCACACAATTATCGGTAACAACGTAGGTCATATAATTATTTTCTTAATCGAGATAAAATTTCACTTCGAACCATTAACAAAGAGTTAAAAACAAAAAAGGAAAAATATACCCCAAACATTAATAATAGCGGTTTTAACATTGCAGGATCAATTGCCACTCCGCCCTTCCTCATGATGCTTGCGCTTTGATGCAAGCTATTCCAATATTCCACTGAAAATTTGATTATTGGCACATTTACAAATCCAACAATTGCAATAATTGCAGCAATTTTTTCACCTTTTTCTCGACTGTCAAAAGAATTTAACAACATCAAATAGCCTAAATATAAAAAAAACAAAACCAAAACCGAGGTCAATCTTGCGTCCCAAACCCACCAAGCGCCCCAGATTGGCTTGCCCCAAATGCTTCCTGTAACTAAAGTTATAAAAGTAAAAACTGCACCAATTACCGCAATTGAGCGAGCAATTAAATAAAAAAATGGGTTTTTCCAAATGAATCCCGAAATATTAAAAACTGCCATTAAGCTATAAATCAACAATGCCATCCAAGCCGCTGGAACATGAATATACATGATTTTAACTGCATTTGATTGCTGATAATCATTTGGTGAATTAATTATTGCAGGAATTGCAAAAAATAAAAATAACACAAAAGCCGCAAGTGAAAAAGGGGCAAAAAAACGGAAATTTTTTTCAAAGTTTTTAAATAAAAAAAGATTTTTTAACATTTTATATTTTGCCTTCTAAATAATGAATTAGCAGCTCTTGCTTAACTTTTTGCTCGGTAGAATGATCAAAATCTTTAACC
>CAMDMO010000075.1 GCA_945902255.1 Rickettsia typhi
ATGGCGAAATTGGCAGACGCACTAGACTTAGGATCTAGCGCCGCAAGGCATGTGGGTTCAAGTCCCTCTATCCGCACCATATATTTAAAAAAAGCACACAGCAGTACCTCATTTACACATCTCTTTCAATCAATAAAAACACGCTTCAAATGGAAGTTCAAATCAAAAATATCTACGATAAAAAGCTAAAAAAAGAATATCAAATTATCGTGCCAAGCGCCCTCATAGAAGGTAAAATCAATGATTATGTCGCGGGCGTTAAAGGAAAGTTTTCTCTTAAAGGTTTTCGCAAAGGTCAAGTTCCTGCGGAAGTAATTAAGGAAAAATATGGTCAATCAATAATGGCGGATGAAGCTGATAAAATTATTTCTGAAACAATGAAAAAAATTGTTAAAGATAATAATTTAAAATTGGCAATGCAGCCAAAAATCGACATCAAATCTTTTGTTGAAGGCAAAGATATTGAATTTACTGCATCTTTAGAGCTTTATCCTCAAATACCAGAAATTGCTGCGGATAAATTAAAAGTTTTAAAAAGAGAAGTTGAAATTTCTAATTCTGATATCGAAGAATCTCTAACTAAGCTTTTAAAGTTCTATCGCAAGTGGGATAAGCAAGAAGATTCTTACAAAGCAAGAATGGGCGATTCAGTTAATATTGACTATGTTGGAAGAATTGACAAGGTTGAATTTGAAGGTGGTTCTGCTAAAGGATATCAACTAGAGTTGGGCAGCAAAAGCTTCATTGATGATTTTGAAGAACAGCTTTCTGGCAAAAGAGCCGGAGATAATGTAAAAGTTAAAGTTAAATTTCCTAAAGAATATCACAATGCTCAATTTGCTGGTAAGGCAGCAGAATTCGAAGTTAAAATTAATGAAGTTTTAACTGCAAAAAATCCAGAAATTAACGATGAATTTGTTAAAAGTAATTTTGGAATGGAAAACAAAGATAAGCTAAGAGAGGCTGTAAAAAAGCAAGCCGAAGACAGTTATCAAGATATGAGTCGCAATTTATTTAAAAAAGAGTTATTCGATTTTTTAAATAAAAAATATGATTTTGATCTACCTGAAGGTTTGGTGGAAGAGCAGCTAAAACAAGTCTGGGCAGAAATTGAAGAAGAATTAAAAACCAATCCAGATAAATTTAAAAACGATAAAGAAAAAGAAAAAGCTAAAGATAAAAAACGCGAAACTGCTCAGCGCATGATTCGTTGTGGAATGATTTTATCCGAAATGGCTCAAATTAATAAAATTGAAGTTAATAATGATGACATTAATAAAGAATTAAATAAAATTCTGATGCGTTTTCAAGGTCAGGAAAAAGCGGTTCTTGAATATTATCAAAAAAATCCAAGTGCAGTTCAGCAGCTTAAAGGTTCTGTGCTTGAAGAAAAGACGATTGATTTTATTTTAACAAATCCTTCTCTTGAAAAGAAAAAAATATCAACAAAAGATTTTGATAAAATTTGGCAAAAAGTTAGCGAAGAATAATACAATTAATTAAAATTATATTTATGACACATTTTTTAGACGCGGTAAAATTAGTTCTATTCCCAATACATAAAGAAGGATATAAATTTATCCTTATATTTGCTTTAGCAACGGCAGTTTTTGCTTTATTTAGCAATGTTCTTGGGTTGATTGGCTTAGTATTAACATTGTGGTGCATTTTTTTCTTTCGCGATCCAGAAAGAATAATTCCTGTTGAAGAAAATGTTGTGATTAGCCCTGCTGATGGCGTTGTAACTCGTGTAGAATATGGCGTTACAGCTCCTGACGATTTAGGCTATGGCAATAAAAAATTTAATAAAATCAGTGTTTTTTTAAATGTTTTCAACGTGCATGTTAACCGCGTTCCGCTATCTGGAACTATTACCAAAGTAAGTTACAAACCAGGTAAATTTTTAAGCGCAAATGTTGATGAAGCTAGCTCTGAAAATGAAAGAAATTCGGTTGTAGTAAAAACTAGTGAAGGAGTTGAGGTAATTTTTGTGCAAGTTGCTGGTTTGGTAGCTCGTCGCATTGTTTCCGAAGCAAAAGAAGGTCAAGAAGTTATAGTTGGAGATCGTTACGGAATAATTCGCTTCGGAAGTCGTGCCGATATTTATTTACCAGAAAATGTTGCAATTAAATCTCTAGTTGGTCAAACCATGATTGGTGGTGAAACCATTATAGCAAAGCTCAATTAATTTGAAATAAGCATGCGTTCTTTAAATATTGCAAAGCTAGCTTCTAAGCGTGAAGAAGCAAGAATGGGCGGCGGTCTTAAAAAGATTGATCTGCAACATTCTAAAGGAAAATTAACCGCTCGTGAAAGGTTGGAAGTTTTATTGGATCCGGATTCTTTCGAGGAATATGGTCTTTATGTTGAGCATCGTTGCTCCGATTTTGAGATGGAAGATAAAAAACATCCAGGAGATGGTGTTATTACTGGTCAAGGCGCAATTAATGGCCGCTTAGTTTTTGTTTATAGTCAAGATTTTACAGTGATGGGTGGCTCTTTAGGGGAAGCTCACGCTAAAAAAATCTGTCAAGTTTTAGATAAGGCAATGCAAGTTGGAGCTCCAGTAATTGGAATCAATGATTCTGGTGGTGCGCGTATTCAAGAAGGCGTAGATTCTTTAGGTGGATATGGTGAAATTTTTCAACGCAATATTGATGCCAGTGGTGTAATTCCGCAAATTTCTTTGATCATGGGGCCTTGTGCCGGCGGCGCTGTTTATTCGCCAGCTTTGACTGATTTTACAATCATGGTGGAAAACTCATCTTACATGTTTGTTACTGGTCCAGAAGTTGTAAAAACCGTAACTCATGAAAATGTTACGCAAGAAGAACTTGGCGGTGCATTGGTTCATAGCACCAAAAGCGGAGTTGCTCACTTAGCTTTTAAAAGTGATATCGAGGCGCTTTTGCAAACTCGTCGTTTAGTAAATTTCTTACCTCTTTCCAATACTTCCAATGTTCCTAGAATTCCAACCGATGATAACGCGGATCGTGTTGATATTTCTCTAAATACACTAGTTCCAGAAAACCCAAATCAGCCTTATGATATGTCTGAATTGGTAGAAAAAATTTTAGATGAAGGCGATTTTTTTGAAATACAGCCAAATTACGCTAAAAATATTATCATAGGATTCGGTCGCCTAGAAGGTGATACAGTTGGAATTATTGCCAACCAACCAATGGATATAGCGGGATGTCTAGATATTAAAGCCAGCGAAAAAGCGGCGCGTTTTATTCGTTTTTGTGACGCATTTAATATTCCAATTTTAACCTTTGTTGATGTTCCAGGGTTTTTACCAGGTACAGATCAAGAGCATAGTGGAATCATTAAACATGGCGCAAAATTACTATATGCTTATGGCGAAGCTACGGTGCCAAAAATTACCGTAATTACTCGTAAAGCCTATGGTGGAGCTTATATTGTAATGAATTCAAAACATTTGCGCGGTGATGTTAATTATGCGTGGGCTAATGCTGAAATTGCCGTTATGGGGCCAGAAGGTGCGGTTGAAATTATTTTCCGCGAAGATGCAAAAGATCCTGCAAGTAAAGCAAAACGCGTTGCAGAATATCGCGAAAAATTTGCCTCACCTTTTGTGGCGGCATCTCGTGGCTTTGTTGATGAAGTAATTCGTCCGCAAAATACTCGCAAAAGAATTTGCGCTTCATTACAAATTTTGAAAAATAAAAAAGTTATAAAGCCGTGGAAAAAACACGATAATTTACCTTTGTAATTTTTTCTTATACAAAATTCGAGAGCTTATAACGCCAATTCGGGATAAGGTACTTGGTCTAATCACCCACCCCTTGAGGGCGGGTCGAAGAGCGAAGCGATTCGGGGAGGGGTTAGAAAAACAAGATACAATCACTAAAATTCTATTTATAAAAAATTATTTTTTTAAAATAAAATCCAAAATTTGTTTATTTTTATTTACTTATCCTGAGCTTATCGAAGGATGATTCTTGGGTAGAGAATTTATAAGCTCTCGAATTTCTCACTTACCCACCATCAATCATCTTCAAGCAATTGTCATATCCAAAAAGTTCTAGTAAATTATGATATTCTAGATTTTTAGAATTTTCTAATTTTAAATCTTCATGCAAAATTACTTCAGCATTTTTGCGAGCGATTTTAAGTAAATCTGAGTCAAAATTCAAATTAGCAATTTTAAATTCTGGAAATCCACTTTGCTTAGTGCCAAGTAATTCACCGCTTCCACGCATTTTTAAATCTTCTTCGGCAATAAAAAATCCATCATTTGATTCGCGCAAAATATTGAGGCGCTTGCGACCATTGGCGCCAAACCTTTCTCCGTAAAGCAAAATGCAATAAGATTTTTTTTCACTTCTACCAACTCTGCCGCGCAATTGATGTAGTTGCGAAAGTCCAAAATTTTCAGCATTTTCAATTATAATTATAGTCGCATCAGGAACGTCAATCCCAACTTCAATTACAGTGGTTGCGACTAATATTTTCAGATCTCCATCTGGCTTAATAAATTCCGACATTATTTTTTCTTTTTCACTTTCTTTCATTTTTCCATGAATTAATCCAACAATTTTATTATCAAAAACCTTGGATAATTTTTCGTACTTCTCTTTTGCGCTAGCTAAATGTAGGGTTGGATAATGATTAATATTTTGTGAATCAGGATTAAAATTAATTTTTTCTTCTTTTATTTCATCATCCATTTCTTCAATTGCTGGACAAATCCAGTAAATTTTATCACCTTTTGCAACCGCTCTTCTTATGGCTTCATAAACATCTTCTACCTTTTTTTCTGACATTATCAATGTTTCAATAGCTTGACGATTTTTTGGTTTTTGATCTAAAATAGAAATATCCATATCACCATATAAACCCATCATCAAGCTGCGCGGAATAGGGGTTGCGCTCATTAGCAACACATCAACCTCTTCACCTTTTTCTACCAATTTTAATCTTTGCATTACACCAAATCGATGTTGTTCATCAATAATTGCAAGACCCAAATTTTTAAATTTAATGTCATCTTCTAAAGCCGCGTGAGTGCTGATTAAAATATCGATTTTACCATCAGATAATTCTTGTAAAATTTTTGCTTTTTGCTTTTTTGTTGTTGCGCTAATTAAGAGCTCAATTCTTATATCTAAAGCTTCTAGCAGCTTTTTAAAATAAATAAAATGTTGTTTTGCAAGAATTGTAATTGGAACAATTACGCAAGTTTGTTTTTTTTGTGATATAGCAAGAAGGCATGCGAATATTGCTGGAATTGTCTTTCCACTTCCAACATCTCCCTGCAAAAGTCGTAACATTTTTTTATCTGAGCAAATATCATTTTTAATTTCATTCATTACTTTTTGCTGCGCTTCAGTAAGCTCAAAGGGTAATTTTGATAAAAATATTTCAGTTAAATTTTGAGAAATATTTATTTGTTTTTTATTTTTTACGCCAAAATTTTTAGCCATTAAAATTGCAATTTGCCAAGCTAAAAGCTCGTCATAAGCAAGGCGTTTTCGCGCTAAATTTGTTGGAAGAAAATCACTATCCGATGTAGGATTGTGTAGACTTGTAAGAGCCTCAACAAAATTTGGCCAATTTTGTTTTTTTAATAAATTTATATCAAGCCATTCGACTGAATTTTTACCAATTTTATTTAAAGATTCTTTAATTTTTTGTTGTAAAAATTTTTGAGTAATTCCAAAAGAAAGTGGATAAATAATATTAATTTTTGGTAATTTTTCTGCGTCACTAACATCAATAATTTCTTGTGGATGAGTAATTTGATTTTCACCCATAACTCTCTTAAAATGCCCCAAAATAAAGACTTCACGACCAGTTGCTAATTTATTAAGTTGGCTTGGAAAAATTTTAAAAAAAACCAAACTAATATATCCGCTTGCTGTATAGCAAATTATTTTATGAGGCTGTCGAGAGTTTGTTGGTAAGGCGTGAGATTCAACTTTTACTTTAATTATAATCAGCTCGTCATTTTTTACTTCAAAAAGGCGAGGGCAGAATGAGATTTTTTCAGCCCTGATTGGCAGGTGTAACAATAAATTAAAAACTCGATCTTGACCAATTAGATTGGTTAAAACTTTAGAAACCGCAGGTCCAATATTTTTTAACGAAGATAGTGGCTGTAAAAGTTGTGATTTCATTTTAGAACCTATTTAGAATCTTTTTTTAAGTGGTTTTTAGTCTTCACCGCGCTGATTTCTTCTTTGTTCATCGCGCTCTTTTATTGACTCTCTTTTATCATAAAGTTTTTTACCCCTGCCAACCCCAAGCAAAACTTTCGCGATATTTTTTTTGTTAAAATAAATTTTCATTGCAAAGGCGGAATAACCTTTCATATTTATTTTACCAATTAACTTATCCATTTCTTTTTTGTGCAGCAGTAATTTTCTTGTTCTTTTTGGTTCATGATTGAATCGATTAGCGCCTTTATATTCAGAAATATTAGCGTTAATCAAAAATAATTCGCCGTGAATTTCGGCAATATAGGCTTCTGAAATATTGGCTTTTCCTTCGCGCAGGCTTTTAACTTCGCTTCCAAGCAGCATAATGCCAGCTTCGAATTCGTCTTCAATTAGATAATGAAAATGTGCTTGTCGATTTATAATTTGCATATTTAGAGTATCAAAGTTATACTTTAATTCTGAGTAAGGCAAACTTTATCTTGCAATTAAAAAACCAATTATTATTTTGCTTCGCCTTCCATTTCTCGCTGTTTTCAGCTGTTTGTAGCTTTTATGCATCTTACACAAAGAAATGATTGTTATAACTTTAAATATTTTTTTATGCCTCTTTACGAGACCGTTTTTATCACAAGACAAGATTTAACTCCAGATAGCGTTGACGCCTTATCAGATAAGCTTTCAAAGATCATCACTGATGGTCATGGAAAGATTGTTTCCAAAGAATATTGGGGCTTAAAAAACCTTGCTTACAAAGTTAAGAAAAACTCACGTGGTCATTATGTTTTATTAAATATTGATGCCCCATATGAAGCAGTTGCTGAATTAAAGCGCGTTATGGGCTTTAATGAAGATATTATCAGAAGTTTAGTTTTTAAAGTTGAAGCTCACGATGCTGAATCACCTTTATTTATTTCTGCAACAGCTAAAGATTTTAAAGCTGGAAAAATATCAGTAAAAAAAGAGCCTAGCAAAGCAGACCTAGTGCTTGAT
>CAMDMO010000076.1 GCA_945902255.1 Rickettsia typhi
CAATTGCATGCGAAGTGCCTTTATAGAGCAACTTAGATCTTTGGATGCAAGCTCTAATCCAAACATTTTTACCGAAACAATCTCAAGAATAAATGGCTTCTCTTTTACTAACAAAGAAGATCTCAGATTTTTTTTTGATCGTATTCCTAAATATTTAGAGCAATTTATTCCTCTTAGCAATTCTCAAAGAGTTGTGATTGGCAATATGATTAAAGAAAAAATATTGCCCTGTCTAGATAGCCCAAGAGACTTTCTGGAACTTTTTAAACTATATTATGTTATTGGAAATTGTGATAATGATTCACATTTAGAAAGAGATTTTAGAAAATTATCACTAGATGCAACATTTGCTAGGTTAAAAGATGTTTTAGAGCTTTCTGAAAAAAAGGATTTTAAAGATATTGAAAATGTTATAAATGCCATTATCAATCTTGGTATTAATAAAGAGATTATATCTGAATTTGGTTGCTTTGATATATTACAAGAACTCTCAAAGAAAATTCTAATTTCACACGCAAAAGAATTTACCTCAACTATTGATGACAGAAAAGCGGCGTTTGTAAATAATAGAGCCGCATTTATTTATAAGGCTATTTCGCTAGGGGTTTTCGATGATAGAATTGAAGAACCTTTTTTGACAAGTTTTAGTAGATATTTTTATAAAATTGAAGAACAAATTAAAGCTTTAGATCATTTAAATGAAGGTTTTTTATTGGATGATATTAGTAGTGTTAAAATAAAAGATTTGGTAATCGCCTCATTTATTGATGCTTGGTTATTTTTAAGATTTAAATATCCAGATGTGTTTAGAGAATCTTTTTTAGAAGATTTAGATCTTAGAAGAATTAATTTTAGCGAAACAATTTCTCAAAGTCAGTTATCAATAAGAAATAAAATTGCACAATTTTTAGGAGCAAATGACTTTTTGCCAACGTCAACAAAGGCAATAATAGCTGGAGATTATTCAGTTCATTTAGAATATCCCATGTTAGAAAAAGCCAAATTAGGCTTAAGAAAAATTGATATAGCGATAATCAAGGAAGGTAAATTAATTTTAGCAATTGAGTTTGACGGTCTAACTCATTATTTTTTAGGCGATAAAGCTGATGTTGCAATTTTTAATTCAAGACCAGATCAAAAGACCTTAAATAGAAATTCAACCATATTGGGAATTTTACAGTTAAAAGGAATTTCTGGTGATCGCTTTCTTACCCTGTCGGTAAAAAATTTGAATAATTTTATTCGAGCCTTGGGTCGATTACGATTTAATTCTTCAACTGAAGATGCTGGACTGGTTATAAAATCTTTATTTGATAGAGAGATAGCTAGAATATCAACTACTAGCAGATCTTTACATTCATTTTCGCGTTCACCCGTTGTTAGGTCCGCATCGTCTGGCAGAGCTATGGGAGCTGGAGCTGCCGCCGGCGGCAGCGATGGTTTTTTATTAACACCTTCTGCACTAGCATCACCCCATTATGGTGGTGGCGCTGCTGGCGCCGGAACTAGTGAAAGAGAATTTTCAACAACTTATCATCCCAAATCCCCTCCAATACGATTTCCATCTCCCGCATCATCAATGCATTATGTTGGAGGTGGTGCAAGTGGAGGAGTTAGAGTTTCTGATTCCTTAACTCCAAAATCTCCGCCTCTTCCACCCTTACCTCCTCCAGCTTCAACAGCATCTAGTCCTTTCAGAACTCCATCTACTACAACGCTATCTATCGATGCCAAACCTTGGTCACCAAAACCACTAACCCCTCCTATCTCTGCAATGTCTGGGGGTGGTGCTTCTGGAGTAGCGCGCACCGAAGAATTGCCAGAAGAGCAATTCGAACTATTGCGAATGGTAGAAGAAGCAGAAAGGTGTAAATCTGAAGAATTATTGGCTGCAGCAACTGGAACAACAGATGTTTCTGAGGAAAGAAAACGAGATAGAGAATCGCTTCTTACATATATAATTTTCTATGGGCGCGACTTAAAAAATCAAAACCTATATCTACAGAGAATTAAAAATATTTTAGACAAATATTGCTTTGATAATGATTTTATAAACTTTGAAGGCATTTTTAGTAATGGTCAAAAAATGTCAGCAATGGCTTTAGCTTGTAAATATTATAGAGAAAGCAACTCCGATCTGCGTCTTTTGAATTATTTATTTAAATCTGGAGCTAAAAAAGATGATTTAGCTTCATTAAGAGATAATCTTGCTTTTAGTGGCGGTGTTATTGTTAAAAAAAGAAAAGATGGTGCCGTTTTCAGCATGAAAGAAATGATTTTAAAAAGAGTGACAGATTATGACAAAATTTGCGAATTATTTGATATATACTACCAAGAAGTAAGAAAGGATAAAGAAGAAGCTTTGACTTTGATAGAAATTATTCTCGAACAACAATCTCAAGATCCCAGCTTTATATTAGCTATTAAAAAAGAAGGCAAAAGCTTATTTAAATATGCGATGGAAAGATATTCTCATCAAGATGTTGAGTTGATAAAAATAATAATAAATGGCAAAGCTAATATAACAGAATCCTTTGATAGCGATTTGGGAGCTTGTAATATTTTTGAAATTATTGAAATTTTTAGTGAATATGATTTGTTTGAGTTGATTTTGGAAAAAGGTTTTGATGTTAATATAAATTTCTCAGATAATCATTTGCTGAAATATTGCGTAATGGCTAACTCTGAAGGCGAAGTTCTTGGGAAAAATAAACTCATCATCTTTTCTTTAATAATGATGAAATATGCAGATAATATAAATGATGATGTAAATATTGATATCTTATATCCAGATCCTTCTACATCTCCCAATCCAGAATGTGCTTTTATTCAAAGCATGTTGAGAACCGTAAGATCAATTTCCGATAAAGAAGAAAAAAAGACCTACATTACCTCTCAAAAAGAAATAATAGAAGAAAAAATACTTTTTTATAAACAACAAGAAACAGCTTTATTTAAAAAAATAACCATTGATTCCATATTTTATTTTATTGGGAAATATTTTAAATCACGCAACGATGATGAAAAAGAATATTTTTTGGATTTAATAATAGAAAGATTTAAAAAATTTCAGCTACCAGAAATTAGACAATATGACTCTGATCCTCAAAATCTTGCGCTAGAAATGAGTACTCAAGAAATAAATGTGTTCGCTGATTTTTGGAATGATTTGAATATTCTTAGAGATAATTACGAACTTAAATCTACTACTCCCTTATTTCAAAAACTGCTTTTTAACTTTCTTTTCTCTCCAGATTCTCCAAAAACAAAGGAAGTTTCAGAGCTAATTGTCAAAAAGAGGGATGAGGCTTTAATATTTGCAAAAATTTCAGAACTTTTGACAACAGAAGAGCCTGACAAAAAAATAGAATTACTACAGGAAATTATAAAATATGTTGCAAAATTACAATCTGATGGCTCTGAAATTTGCTTTGATTTAACAAAACCTTTAGTTGCAGAAACTTATGATAAATTTATTAAATGCTTAAATTCCATCATTTATAAATTCGCCATGGCCGATGAAACTCTTAAAGATATTGGCAGCTTCTATGAAGCCTTGGGCATTAAAGATTCTAGTTTTAAGTCTTTTGATATTATAGTTCACGGGATATTGCGCAACCACCTTTCTGAAGAAGTATATGTTGATAAAGATTCAATTAGCGATGGTAATACTTTTATAAGTTTTAAAGGTAATCAAGTTAATCAGGAAAGGTTTAGATGCGGTTTGGCATTAAAAATACTAGAAAGACAGCTGGCTACCGACAAAAAAGATGAGATAGATTTTACTACAGATATTTTTAGAGAAATTATTACAAATCAAATCAAAAAATGGTGCGATTTAATCCTTCCAAAAGAATTAGGTTTTTCTTTTGAAGTAAAAACAGATGAAGATAAAAGTATAATTTTTTCTCTACCAGAATCTGATGAAGCTAACGAAGAAAAGGCTGCAATATTTAAAAATTTTAGAAGAATTTTCTTCATATTATTTAGAAAACATTTGGGTGACAGCAGATCAATAGACCACTCTAGTACGCATATAAAAATAAAAATTGGAAATGAAAATGGGATAGAAAATTTTGTTGATGACCTTGTCAACTTTCATAAAAAGTTTTCCGAAGTTTTTGCAAAATTAGTTGATAATGGAAATAATTTTACATGGCCCGCTAATTCATTTAGAAGAACAGTTGAGAATTCTGTTTTGGAAGAAATGAGTAAAACCGTTCCCACGGGATTAGAAGTATCGCAAGCTAAATCCATTAGTATGCAAACCGCCACTACAGAGAGAGGAAAATGATGTGTATGTCAATGATAATTTGACTTACACATTAGCGCATAAATAACTAAAGCGCAATTCTACCCCTAACCCCCCTAACCTTCCCAATTGCAGCAAATGTTGGTTTTGATTTGCTAAAAATTTTTGTCGCTAATTTTGTAACATCAGATTTTTTTACTGCTAAAACTTTTTCCATAATTTCTTTATCGGGCACGATGCGACCAAGAGAAAAGATGTCGGAGCCTAATCTTTGCATTCTGTTGCTAGTGCTTTCTTTTGACATTAACAAGCTTGCTTCAAATTGCATTCTTACTCTTTGAATTTCTTTGTCAGAAATTTTTTCGCATATTTTTTTAATTTCACCGCATGCCGCATCAATTAATTCATTTGATTTTTCTGGCGTGGTTCCAGCATAAATTCCAAAAATTCCTGAATCATAATGAGATTGATTAAAGGCGTAAATTGAGTAAGCTAGGCCACGATTTTCACGCACTTCTTGAAAAAGTCTCGAAGACATTCCGCCACCTAAAATCATCGCTAAAATTTGTGAGGTGTAATAGCTTGGATGAAGGTAAGACAAGCCGTCAAAACCAATTACCAAATTTACTTGTTCGAGTTTTTTTTCTTTTTTAAATTCCCCACCATGATATTTTGCTTTTTGTGGAGCCTTTATTTTAGCACTTCCAAGTGAAGTAAAATATTTTTCTGACCACTTAACCAAATCTTTTTCTTTTATTGCCCCAGCCGCCACAACCGCGATATTGTGATAGTTATATTGCTTACCAATGTAATCTGAAAAATGTTCACGCGAAAATTTTTTAATATTTTTAACTGGCCCTAAAATTGAACGCCCAAAAGCTTGGTCGGGATATGCCGTTTCTTGAAAATAGTCGAAAATAATATCATCTGGAGTGTCGTTGGTCATTGCAATTTCTTGCAAAATAACTCCGCGTTCTTTTTCTAATTCCACTTTGTCAAAAGTAGAATTCTGTAGAATATCTGATAAAAACTCGACAGCAAATTCGGCGTGTTTTTTTAAAACTTTTACATAATAAACAGTTTTTTCTTTTGAAGTATAAGCATTAATTCTTCCGCCAATTCCTTCAAATTCTTCCGCAATTTCTCTAGCGCTTCTAGTTTTCGTGCCTTTAAAAGCCATGTGTTCAAGAAAGTGAGAAATTCCATTAATTTCTGGAGTTTCATTTCTGCTTCCGGTGTTAACAAAAACACCGATTGAAACAGTTTCAACATCTTTCATTTCGTCAGCCGCAACGCGCAAGCCATTTTTAAGTGTAATTATTTCTTGTTTTGACATAATAGATTAGTTATGATGCTTTTTTTGTTATAAAACCAAGAACTACATAATGCGCACTGCTCCTTTATTGTCAATTCGCGATGCAACAATTTCTTTCGCTAAAAAAACCCTTTTCGAAGGATTGCATCTTAATTTATTTCCCCGCGACCGCATTTGCTTAATCGGTAAAAATGGCGTTGGAAAAACCACCTTAGTTAAAGCAATTTATGGCACTTTTGATCTTGATTGTGGCGAAAGATGGATAACTCCAAATGCTAAAATTGGCTATTTATCACAATCTGAAGATTTGCCTTCAGATGTTACTGTGCTTGATCACATCATTGGCGAATCTAAAATTAATGAACATAAATCTTACCTCGCTGATATAGTTTGCGATAATTTGCAAATCGATCCTCACGCCTTAATTCACAATCTTTCTGGCGGACAAAAAAGAAGGGTAACTCTTGCAAAAGCTCTAGTTTTAGAGCCAGATATTTTGCTGCTTGACGAGCCAACAAACCACCTTGATTTGCATATTATTGAGTGGTTAGAAAATTACCTACAAAGCTATAAAGGCGCTTTATTAGTAATTAGTCACGATAGAAAATTTCTTGAAAAAGTTTCGA
The DNA here is from genome assembly GCA_945902255.1 of Rickettsia typhi. GTDB lineage: Bacteria > Pseudomonadota > Alphaproteobacteria > Rickettsiales > UBA1997 > UBA2645. Next base: position 6,194 of record CAMDMO010000076.1, read on the forward strand.
ATAAAGTTTTTTGGTTACGCTCTGGAAATATTAAAGTTAACCAACAAGGTTATGCTAATTTCGATGAATGGTCTAGTGGCATTATTGAACATGAAAAAAGAGAATTAACTAACTTAGAAAAAAAAGTCTCTTTAGAAAGTGGCTGGTTACAGACTGGAGTAACGGGCAGAAGAAAAAGAAATATTGGCAGATTGCATTATTTAGGCGAATTAAGAAATAAATTACAGGCACAAAAACAATTGGTTTTCGCCAATTCAAAGCAAATTAAAATTGAAACTCAAAAACTAGATGAAGACGCGCCACAAGTGATTGTGTCGCTTAATAATGTTACCAAAAGTTTTGATGATAAAAAGCTAATCGATAAATTTTCACTAAAAATTTTACGCGGTGAAAAAATTGGAATTATTGGAAAAAATGGCTCTGGAAAAACAACTTTTTTAAAAATGTTACTTGGCGAAGTAAAGCCAGATTCCGGCAATGTAAAGCCAGCGCGCGACATGGAAATTTCTTACTTTGATCAACAAAGAAGTAAAATAAAACCAAAGTCAACCATCCAAGAAATTTTATGCGATAGTGGCTCTGATTATGTGCAAATTGCCAATGGAAAAACCCGCCATATTTGCGGCTATTTAAAAGATTATTTATTTGACCCAAAAGATATTACCACCCTAGCCGGAACCTTATCTGGCGGGCAACAAAATCGCTTATTACTAGCAAAAACTCTAGCTAACCCAGGAAATTTTTTAATTCTTGATGAGCCCACTAACGATTTAGATATGGATAGCCTAGATATGTTGCAAGACTATCTAATGGCCTATCAAGGCACGCTGCTAGTGGTTAGTCACGATCGCGATTTTTTAGATAATATCGCAACTAGCATTTTAGCATTTGAGGGAGA
>CAMDMO010000077.1 GCA_945902255.1 Rickettsia typhi
CAATTGAATCTTTGTGAATTCTTGGCGGAGTTCCTGTTTTTAATCTGCTTAAAGCAAAATTATGAGCAGCAAGAGTTTTGGAAATTCCATAAGATGGCTCTTCACCAACTCGACCAGCTGGAATTTTTTCTTCACCAATATGAATTACACCGCGTAAAAAAGTTCCCGTAGTTAGAACAACTGAGTTAGCAGAAATTTTTTGACCATCATTTAAAACAACCCCAGAAACTCTTTTATCTTTAATTTCAATATCTTCAACCGAAGCGAAAATAATTTCTAAATTTTCGTAATTTGATAAAATTTTATTAATCGCTTTTTTGTAAAGCTTTCGATCAGCTTGCGCGCGTGGAGAATGAACTGCAGGACCTTTAGAGGCATTTAAAATGCGGAAATGAATTCCCGCCATATCAGTTGCTTGAGCCATTACACCGTCAAGCGCATCAATTTCTTTAACAATAGTTCCCTTTGCAACCCCGCCAATTGCGGGATTACAAGACATTTCACCCAAATTTTCTACTTTTTTTGTAATAAGAACGGTTTTACATCCAAGTCTTGCAGAAGCGCAAGCCGCCTCAATCCCAGCGTGACCAGCGCCTATTATTACAACATCGAAGTTTTTATTAGTCGCGCCCAAACTCATTATCATCTTCCATTTAAGCGTGGATCGGCAGCGGCTTGCTCTCTCTGTTGTTTTATAAGTTCAGCAGCACTCAGTGGCCTTCTTGGTGAGGAGCCCGCTTTTTTCTTCGCCTCTTCCAATCTTTTCTTTGCCTCTGCTTCTGTCACCGCCTCTTCACCATCATCTTCAATCTCATCCTCCTCAACATCATTTGCCAATACTGATTTTCTTGCTGCTTTTACAGCATTTTCCTCATCAGAATCAATAGAAAAAATATCCTTATCATCATCTGCATCAAAACTAAAATCAGCGGAATCTTGCGATCCTAAATCAGACTCATCATCATGACCCAATCCATCACCACCTTTAGCAGAGGCTGAGACTGAAGCTGAATCTTGAGACTTGTCATCAATATCAAAGTCAGAATCTCTATCTTCTGAATTCATATCAATAGAGGCAACTGACTTATCCTCACCATCTAAGCTTAGACCGATAGGCTTACTAACAGAATTATCGCCTTGAATAACCGAAGCGTGCTCACTTGAAACAGCAACAATTGTTAATTTATTATAGCTGCTCACTATATTTTTTGCCTCTTCTTCTCCAAAATCTCTTATTAAAGGACTAACCTTCGTAAATGGAAGGCTGCGCCAAAGCTTTTTTGGCAAAGTTGGAACATCATATTCTTTATAGGTTCCTGTTTTACTGTTAAAATGACAAATAGTTGCCTTTCCAGGGATAATTTCGCCTTTATTAAAGGTTTTATTAACTAATTTACCATTTTCAACAATACGACATTCCCAACCATCTTGCGGCGAAACCTGAACTCTTCTATAGCAATTACTTGTATTGGGTAATTTTACATAAGCTATATCATGCCCTTCATAATCTCCACTATCCGCCGGCGTAAAAGTTACATGCGCCGTATGTTGATGTTGCGCACCAGGAAAACCAGTAATTGAAATTCCAGGTGAAAGAGTTTCAACATTCGGACTTTTAGCCTCAAGAGCCATTTCAACCGCCTTTCTAGACTTTTCAGACTCTTCTTTATTAAAAATAGTTATTCTTTGCGCAGCTGCAAACATGTCAGCCAAAACTTTTTCATCATCTTTTGAAATATTAGGCTCTTTATTATCTAATTTTTCTTTAACATCCTCTTCAAAAAACTTTGCTGCCGCAGCATTTTTAGCATATTTTTCCCATTCTTTTCTGATTGCTTTTTTACCATCTACATCTGCCGCGTCATAATATTCTTGCCCTTCTTCTGTAATTTCACTAAGAGCTTTATCATAATAGTCTTTTTGTTTTTTTAAAGCGCTCTCAAACTGCGCTTTACTAGCAAAAAAATTCACAGTTGTACTTTCTCTATCTTTTACCACAATAGCATAAGCATCCCCCCCACCAAGATAAGGAACATTTTGTAAATGAGCCATTGAATAAGCGGCTTCAGACTCACCACCCTTAGTTTTAAAAGTTCTTTTGCCCTCAAATAAATTTCCCTCATCGCTTCTTGCATTTTCTACCTCGGCACTAAAGGCATTGTAACCAGCGGCACCACTATAAAGATTTATTTCCATTCCATTATGATCACCTAACTGCTGACCACTAATTTGCTTGATTCTTCCCAACTCAGACACTTCCGCTAATTTTGCTTTATAAGCAGCTTCTTTATCAGCTTTAGCTTTTTTTTCTGCTTCTTTTTTATCAGCTTCCGCCTTTTCTAGAGCCGATTTTCTTTCTTCTTCAGCCTTTTTATCCGCAGCTTCCTTTTCACTTTTTTCTTTTTGCTCTAATTCTGCTTTTTCTTGCTCCCTTTCACTCTTAAGCTCTTTTACCTGTCTTCTTGCAAGCCAACCTCTTACCATAGATTGCGCCCGAATAATTTCTTTATCTTCTGCAATTTGATTAGCTATTTCTAAAATTCCCAGCAACTTTCCCTCTTCAGCATCTATTAAAGCTTCTGAAGGATTTAGCTCAGAATGAGCTTTATTTGCTTGAAATAAGCCTGATCTAGCTTTAGATTTATATGGTAGCTTCTTTATAATTCTTTTTCGATCTTCTTCTTTCACCGCTGCATCAAGAAGACCAAGGTCTTTTGCTCGCCCTATTCCAGCGTAAATAACAGAAATAACCCCATATGGATCCTTAACCTTACCATTGCCATTAGAAGATTCTTCAATATCAAAATCTTCATCACCTATAATAACTCCCGAAGGTTGTTTATCCTTAAAATCTTTTAATGACTTTCTAGCGCTTTCAACCACTGTTTCTATTATTCCATCAAAGGCACCTTCAAATAAGGCATCAACCCCGTCTCCAGAAGTTAGAGCATTAGCAATAACTTTGTTTTCTTGAATATATTTTGCTATTTTTTCAGCTTTTTCTGGACTAACTTCACTTGCATCATTAAGTAGCGCCAAAACTTCTGGATGACCATTAAGAAGATCTCTTAACCTATCAACCATTTTATTTATTCCACTATTACCCGTAATACCATCCACAGCATTTCTTTGATGAGAAATTATAACCTCGGTAATAAAGCCAAGAGCACTACTTCCAGACGAATTAGATTCGCCAAAAGACTTCTCGCTCTTCCCATAAAATTTCCTACTATCTTCAGGAGATGAAAACCTTTGTGAAATTAGATATTTAGCAGTAGCATATACATATCTTTCAACTTGGTCTACGAATTGAATAGCATTAATTGGTGATTGACTTGCTGTAGCGCGCATATTAATTGATTTTATTAAATTAAATCCTTAGCTGATCATAGCCAATTTTTTGCCAATATACAAGAAAATTATTGATTAACCTTACTATTTTCCCAATAATTATCTGATTTTATCTCATTTAACCTTGAAATTGTTCTCTTGAAAGCTTCAAAGCCTATACCATTTTCATAAATTCTTTTCGCAATTGTTTTGGCTAAAATAACCAAAGCAACTTTATTTTCATAAACTTCATCAATAAATAATGTAAATCTTTTTGCCTCATTTAAATCTTCATTGTTTAATTTTGGAACTTTTAACAAGAATATCAAATCAAAATTTTGACAAATTACCTGATAGTCAGAAGCAGCAAAACTAACCCTGCATAAATCATCAAAATTTATAATCGCAATTTTTTTATAAGTTTTTTTGATTTTAATTTCACGACCCCAAACTTTTAGCTTTTTTGATTTTAAAGTCTTTTTATCGGTAAAATTTTCAATAATTTGCTCAACTTCTTGTCGATTTTTTTTATTAGAAATAAAATATCTTTTATTGAGATTTTTTTTATTCAAAGACCTGTAATCTAGAGGACTATCAAGATATAAAACTTCGCTATTTTTTAACAAAACCTTATCAATAAATTCTAAAAAAACTTCGCGCTGCAAACCATTTTGATATAAATCTTTTGGGTTAGAATTAGAAGTAAAAACTACCGTAATTTTTTGTAAAAAAATATAAGAAAAAATGCGAGAAAGCAGCATTGCATCAGCAATATCAAGCACTTGAAACTCATCCAAACAAATTAACTGATTATTTTTTACAACTCTTTTAATAGCCTCTATTAATTCATCGCTATATTTCTTTTTTTCCATTCTAATATCACGCAAAGTCTCGTGAATTAGGCGCATAAAGGCATTAAAATGAAAATAAATCTTTGGAACTTCTTTTAAATTATTAAAAAAACTATTTACCAACATAGATTTTCCACGACCAACGCCACCATATATATAAAAGCTTTTTGGAGATTCTTTATTAACTAATATTTTCTTCAAAAAACCCTTTGATGCTTTGTTTTTTAGATCTAGAGCTAGTTTTTGTAATTTTTTTTGAATTAAAATCTGCTGCGGGTCAAGAATCATTTTATATTTGTTCTTTGTTTATATTGATTATAAATTTTTTTATCGATAAATATATTTTTATTAAAAACCTAAACATTTTATTAAATAAACTTAGGATGGGTTCTTAGGTCTTATGGAGTTATCTAATTTTTTTAGAGCTTCTAATTCCAGTGTGTCAAAACTCCGTGTCAAGAATCATCCTTCGACAAGCTCAGGATGACATTGAGTTAGTCATCGCAAGCCTCAATGTTTCCCGAGTTTACCTCTGAGGATGTCATCCTGAGCTTGTCGAAGGATGATTCTTGGCACGGAGTTTTGACATTCCGACTCAAACAGTTTAAACAAAAAGATTACACAATATTAAAATAAACTAATTTATAAAAATTCCATGAATTTTCCAATTCTTTCGAGTTTAATTTTTATACCGATTTTTGCTTCAATTTTACTCTTATTTCTTAAATTTAATAACCAGCGTAATTACTTCATCTATGGGTTACTGGTAAGTTTTATTGAGCTAATTTTAAGCTGTAAACTATTATTTACCTTCGATAAACAAATTGCCGATTTTCAATTCATTGAAATTTTTAGATTTATCTCAAATTACGATATAAAATATTATGTCGGAATCGATGGAATTTCACTTCTAATGATTGTTTTAACCGCCTTTCTAACGCCAATTTGCCTTGCAATCAGCGTAAATTCAATTGAAAAGCGTGTCAAAGAATATGTTATTTCCTTTTTATTAATTGAAGCCTTTGTTATTGGATCTTTTGCCTCGCTAGATTTATTATTCTTCTATATTTTCTTTGAAACCATGTTAATTCCAATGTTCCTTGTTATAGGAATTTGGGGTGGCGCTAATAGAATTTACGCTTCTTATAAATTCTTCTTATACACACTTTTTGGATCAGTTTTATTTTTAATCGCAATAATAGTTATCTACTTATATAGCGGAACCACTGATATTTTAGTTTTAGCTAAAAATCTTCCAAATTTTTTCCCCCTGCATTATCAAAAATGGCTATGGTTAGCTTTTTTCGCTTCATTTGCAGTAAAAGTTCCAATGTTTCCTTTTCACACTTGGCTTCCCGATGCTCACGTTCAAGCTCCTACCGCGGGTTCAGTAATTTTAGCAGGAATTTTAATTAAGCTTGGCGCTTATGGCTTTTTACGCTTTTCTTTGCCATTTTTTCCAGCCGCCTCGGAATATTTTGCTCCGATGATTTTTACTTTAAGCATAATTGCAATAATCTATGCCTCTTTAGTTGCTTTAGCGCAAGAAGATATGAAAAAGATGATAGCTTACTCTTCTGTGGCGCACATGGGCTTTGTTACTATGGGAATTTTCAGCTTTACCCGCCAAGGAATTGATGGCGCAATCATGCAAATGATCAGTCACGGTATCGTTTCTGCAGCATTATTCGTTTGTGTTGGAGTAATTTACGATCGCCTTCACACCAAGCAAATAGCTGATTTAGGCGGAATTGCCGGCAAAATGCCAAATTTTGCAATGCTTGCAATGATATTTACCATGGCATCAGTTGGACTTCCTGGAACTAGCGGATTTGTTGGCGAATTTTTAGCAATCTTAGGAACTTTTAAAGCCAGCAAAATCACCGCAATTTTAGCTGCCATTGGTGTAATTCTTGGCGCTTGCTATATGCTTTGGCTATATAAACGCGTTTGGTTCAGCGAAATTAGCAACCATCACATAAATCAAATTTCTGATCTTACAAAAATTGAATTTTTATCCCTTGGAATTATGGCTATTTTTGTAATCGTCTTTGGTCTTTTGCCAAATTTGATTTTAGGTTTTTTTGAACTTCCAGTTATGGCTTTAGTCGCTATTTTTTAAATTTTACTTAATAATTTATGAATTTAATTTCACCTCTATATCCAGAAATTTCGCTATTCCTTGGCGCTTTAATTATTTTGATGAGCGATGTTTTTTTAGGAAAAAAATTTAAATCATTTTTTTACGCTTCGCATTTTTTGTCTCTGCTTTTTTGTGCTTTGGCAATAATTTTGGCAATGAATAACTTTTTGAAAGATAGTCTTTCTTTCAATCAGATGTTTATTAATAACACTTTCACCTCTTTTACCAAAGTTATAGCGATAATGCTTTTAACAGTGGTAATTTTACTGTCTCTACATTTTGTTTCTGCGGCAAAAAAAATTAGCGCTGAGTTTTTAGCGCTTTTAATGATCGCAACAACAGGTGGCATGATTTTAATTTCAGCAAATGACTTTTTAGTTTTTTATCTAGGATTAGAATTGCAGGCACTATCTCTATATCTTTTAGCCGCAATTAATCGCGCTTCTACAAAATCTTCTGAAGCTGGTATGAAATATTTTATTTTAGGATCGGTTGCTTCAGGAATTTTGCTTTTTGGAATTTCAATGATTTATGGATTTTCTGGAACCACAAACTTTGGTGCTTTAACAGAATTATACCACGGTTCACAAGCACTTAACAGTCCTATTCCAGTTGCGGTAATGTTTGGTTTTATTTTGGTTATAACTGCAATGTTTTTCAAAATTTCTGCCGC
>CAMDMO010000078.1 GCA_945902255.1 Rickettsia typhi
TGAATTAAAGCATCATATTCTTGGGTATAACATCTATTATAACGAACATCGTCTTCATCAAGGTATTAATAATAAAATGCCAGTTAATTTGGTTGAGAAATTTGTAATTTAGAAATTTTTAAATCGAACCGAATTGGTGAACTTTTACAGGGGTGACAACTTAAGAAGGGAGGTGACAACCCAAGAGATGGTTGTAAAAGCTTGAGAGAGGTGACAACTTAAGAGAGAAATAACAACTTGAGAGAATGGGTGTTACAAAATATTTGTTTCATTTACCAATGCTTATAATTTAGGTAAAAGCGTAATTGACAATTAGGTAAGTGATTTATAGAATCTTCAGCCTCAAACTTTAAGAAAGCAATGGGTCTGTAGCTCAGTTGGTTAGAGTGCGCGCCTGATAAGTGCGAGGTCGGTGGTTCAAGTCCACCCAGACCCACCATTAATTTCTAAATTGTTCGCTGATTATTCTTTCTTCCAATGGATGATTTGGGTTAAAAAGAATCTTAAAAGAAATCTTCTCATCTTCAAAAATTGAAATTTCCTTCGCATTTTTTACTTCAAAAGAATCAGCATTAGCGCTGGCAGGACGAACATTAAAATCAATCACTTCTAATTTAATTTTGCTGCTTGAAGGCAGTAAGGCGCCACTCCATTTTCTAGGACGAAATGGACTAATTGCAGTTAGTGCAAGAATTTTAGCGCCAAATGGAATGATTGGGCCTCCGGCGGAGAAATTATAGGCAGTGCTTCCAGCAGAAGTGGCAACCAAAACACCATCCGCTATTAAGCTTGCGATTCTTTGTTGACCATCAATTTCAATTTTAATTTTAGTCGCTTGGCTAGATTGACGCAAAAGCGAAACTTCATTAATGGCAATATGACTATATTCCTTACCATCTCGATCGACTACATTCATTCTTAAGGGGTGAAGTATTGACTCAGTAGCTTTTTCTAAAGTTTCTAGAAAATTTTCTTCATGAAATGAGTTCATTAAAAATCCTACAGTTCCACAATTTATGCCATAAATTGGCAAAGATTTTGTTTCATATTCATGTAATAAATGCAGCATTAAACCATCACCACCAATTGCAATTACTAGATCTATATCGCTCCCAATATCGCGATGATTTAAGGTAAAATCTTGAAAATTATATTTAGTAACCAAAGAATTTTTTATTGCCAAGGCACTGCTGTTAGTTTTTGCGGCAATAACAGCGATATTTTTATATTTCATATTATTTTTTCAATAATTCGTAAAGAGCAATTGAAGTTGCCACTGAAGCATTAAGGCTTTCCACATTCTTATCAATTTCAATTTTTGCTAAAATATCGCAATTTTTTTTCACCAAATTGCGAATTCCATCTCCTTCCGATCCAACAATTAAAGCAATATTTTTATAGCCTTTCACTTCGGAAATTAAAGTTTTAGCTTCACCAGCAAGTCCAATACACCAATAGCCAATTTTTTTTAATTTCTCAATTAGGTTACTAAAATTGGTAACAATTATTAAGTCAGCGATTTCTATGGTTCCCGAGGAGGATTTTACTATTGTTGCAGTTTCTCTTGGAGAGTTATGTTCGCAAAAAATAATTTTATTAACCCCGAATCCAACTGCGCTTCTAATGATTGCGCCAATGTTATGTGGATCAGAAAGCTGATCTAATAAAAGTAGGGTTGGAAGATTATCCTCATCTAATTTTTCTAACTCTTCCAAAAGCTCATTCTGAGTTTTTGTTGGAAGTTTAGAGCAGCGAATCATTATTCCTTGATGGAGTTGATTTGAGCCGGCTATGGATTCTATCTTATGATTATCAACTAATTTGACTAGAGAGGTAAGATTTTGCAGCTTTTTTTCTTGTAGAAATTTTTCTAATTCTAAAGAGGTGTTTTTTGTAACTAAAATTTCAAAAATTTTACGACGATTTTTTTCTAAAATGCTAAAAACAGAATGCTTTCCATATAGCCATAACTCATTTTGTGTGGCAGAGTTATGGCTATATGATTTTTTCTTATCTAGAGGCTTTTTTTGATTTATGTTTTTTGTTTTTTTCATTAGATTTTGATTTCTCTTTTTTTTCACTCACTTCCTCTTTTGTTTTTTCAACTTCTTTTTCTGCTTTTGGTTCGGTTTTTTCTTCAGAAATTTCTTCAGCTTTATTAGCGCTTTCTTCTTTTATTTCAGAACCTTCTTCAGCGTTAGCTTCAGGAGCTTTTTCTGGCTCAGTTGTGTCAGAAAGTTTTGGCACTGAATCATCTTGTTCTGGCTTTTTTTCTTCAACTTCTTTTGGTTGAATTAAAATTTTAACTTTTAAATCTTTAGTGATTTTTGAGTTAACTTCGCTGATTTTGTCTTGAATCATTTGATCGCGAATGCTGTCCTTTACAGATTCAAAAGGAGGGTTTTTTGCTTCACGAGAATCAGAAATTTTAACTAAATGCCAGCCAAACTTAGTTTGAATTGGGTTAGAAACTTCATCTTTTTTCAAAGTTACAATTGCATCAGCAATTTCTTTGATCATGTTAGTTTCAACTATATAACCAAGGTTGCCACCATTTTCAGCGCTATTTTGATCAATTGAATATTTCTTTGCTATATCAGAAAATTTAGAACCTTTTTTTGATTTTAATTCTTGTGCAATTTTTTCAGCCTCAGCTTTTGTTTTAACAACAATGTGAGAAACTGAATATTCTTTTTTTCCAACAATTTCATTGTTAATTTCGGCGTATTTTTCACTAATTTTTTGATCAGTAACTTCTTCTTTGATTAGAGAATCAATATAGGCTTGACGCAAAATTCTATTTTTTGCATTTTCAATTAAGTTATTCACTTCTTTTGTGTGAGTAGCTTTTGATTTTTTTGCTTCTTTATTAAGTTCTTTTTCAAGATAAATTTCTTTAGCTAATATTTCGACTACTTCGGTTGGAAGTTTTTCGATTTCAGGAGTTTTGATTTCTTGATTTTGTCCTTCAAAAACTTCATGAAGTTTTGCTTCAATGTCAGATTTTAGAATTTTTTGACCATTGACCGTAGCAACAACTGTCTCGTTAGATTTGTTGATAAAGTAAATTGAGGCGCCAAAAATGCCGGCTGCAACTAATGATGCGGCGAGGAAAATTTTAACTGAATTTTTTTTTCTAGAATGACGTCTTTTCATAATTTAAAACTTGGGATTACAAATTTAGGAAATAATTGATATTTTTCACAAATTGCCTCGAGCTTAGATTTCTCAGCGCTTTGTGTGTAATTAATGCCGAGATTATTGGCAAGAATTCCTCCAGTAACTAAAACGCTATCAATACCAAAGTCACTGGCGCCTTTGATATCAGTTTCAAGACCATCGCCAATTGCAACTATTTTGCGACGAAAATCTGAAATGCTAGAATCATTTTGAACATCGTTAAAAATTTCGCAAACCATTTTATAAACAAAATCAAAAGGTTTTCCAAAATAAACTACTTTTCCTGCAATTTTTTCATATTCATGAGCAAGCGCACCAGCGCAAATAAGCTCACGACCATCTTGTTTTACTACTATTAAATCAGGATTAACACATATCAAAGGTAAATCAAATTTTTTTGCTTCTAATATATGAGGAAGTTTTTCTGATATAGTGGAATCGTCGTTGTCAAATCCGGTGGTAAGGGCAAAATTTGCCTCTGAAGCAAGGTCAACCATTTTATAATCTAGACCGTCAAGCAGATCTATATCTTTCTTTGGCCCAATATAAAAATAATTTTTACCAAAATCTTTAAAACCGTTTTTTTGATTCTTTTCTAAAGTAAGGTAAGTCGTTTCGCCAGAAGTTATAATAAAGTCGTATAAGTCTGGGGTAATATTAAATTTTTCTAAAATTACCGAAACTTTGCGAGCTCTTCTAGGGGCGTTAGATAAAAAACAAACCTTTTTATTTTTAGCGCGCAAGAGAGACAGGGCTTCAACAACGCCTGGGTAAGGCGCACTGCCATCATGTATTACTCCCCAAATATCTAAAATAAAATATTCGTAAGAGTCGATAATTTCGTTAATTCCTGAAAAAAATTGCATTATTGTTCAATTAGTGATTTAGCGATTTTAGTGGCGCCGGCAAATGAACTTTTTTCATATTTCATTTTTATCATATCGCCAAGCCTAATAGAGTTGATTGTTTTAGAGTTGTCGATTACAACCCAACAAGTTTTTGGATCAATTTTATCTGCCACGGTTCCCTTTGAGATAATTCTTCTTTCAACTTCAATTTCATTTGTAATTGGATTTTGGTTTTCATATTCGCCAATAACTTCAAACTTATCGCCATGCTTTATTCCGTCAAGAGATCCTAGTGAAATTTTGAAAATTGTTTTATCTTCAAAGACTCTTTTTTCAAGAATGTAACCTTTTTTTGCCAAGGCATTTTGAAGGTCGATTTTTATACCTTCAATCGCATCTTCTCCAGCTCTGCGAACCAAATTATCGTCGCGATCGCTGCCCTTAACTTTTTCTCCACCAATTTGTAAAGACCCAAGGCTTAATCCGCCATTTTGTTGCACGGTTTCACTTCTAACTTTGCGACCAGAGAATTCTATTGCATCAACAACCGAAAGAGAGGGAAGGGAGTAGATTTTTAAGTTACCCGATATGTCGGAAGAGTAAGTATATTTTGGAGGAATTGTAACTAAACTACCAGATTTTGGATCGTAAAAAGTGCTGCCATTTGAATATTTACTGGTAAATCCGGCATTTGAAATTGTTCCAGAAATTATATAATCAGCAACTTGTGGGCCTTTGTAAGAGCCGGTTTTATTCATTTCCACCAAGGCAATTTCTTTTTGTAATTTTGTAACAGCTTTGCGATCAACCAATTCAGCTAGACGATTATTAGATAAAATATTTTCGATATTATTTGCAGCGGAACTTCCAAGGCTAGCTTGGCTTGCAACTTGAATATTATTGTCATCTAAAGCAAAAACGGCAATTTTTGGTGATTTTCCTTCAAGATTTTCTTTGCTTGGCATGAAGGAGGTTTTTGATAAAAATTGTTTTTGGTAATTTTCAAAATTTTTTATTGTTGGAGCGCAAGATGCGATAAGTAGTGTGAGTAATAAATATTTTATTTTCATAGATATTATTTTTGTGATAACCCAATTATATTTAAAATTCCATTTTGTGAAATTCTTTCTTCCAGTGATTTTATTGAAGCTAAATAAGATTCTTTCTCGCTAATAGTTGAGCTTCCACTAACTTCAACAGAGTTGCTAGCAATCACGCTAGTGCCTGATAAGTTAGCAAAATCAACTTCTAATTTTGTAATATAAGCGCCATAAATTTCACTAGTTCTGCTTTTTGACCCAACTTTAATTACTATTTGATTGCTTGATTTATTTGGCGCTGAAGCAATTTTAATTTTTTCTTTATTTAAAGCATTGCGAATAATTTGAGTTATTTCTTTGGAGGATTTTATGTCAAAATAAAATTCAATTTTGTCAGAAGAATTATTTAATTGGTTTTGAAAATTAGCAAAGCGAGTTAGTTTTTCTTTTAAATTTATATTTTCTCCAGCGCCAAATAGGATGCGAGCTTTGAGATCAACTTGTTTTGATAGATCTATAATTTTTATCAAAGAATTACGCTTTTGAACTAGATTTGTTTGAGATTTTTCAATATTTTTTGCCAAATCATCAATTTGTTTTTCTAAAAAACTTAAATTTTCTTTTTGTTCATTGATAAATGAATCGCGATTAATTTGAACTTCTATAAAAAATTTTTGACCTAATTTTTCGCTTTTTGATATTTTAAAATTAGTAAAATTTATTTTTTCAATATTTTGCTTAACCTGCTGGCGCATTTCTTCATTTGTACCGGTTTGGTTTTCTTCGCGAATCAAGTTTGATTCGGATGAAATGCTTACCATTAATCGGGCGGCGGCATCAGCTAGAGAATATTTAGTAGCTTCTTCTAAGGTGTCTCCTTCGGCTATTCCATAGATATTTTGAGCATCATTTTGTTTTGGCGAAACATACCAAGATGGCGTAGTGTTTAAATTATTGTTTGAATGATTAGCGCAATAAGTTGTTGTGAAAATTATTGCAATGAAGGCGGGTTTAAGAAAGAAGTTTTTAGCAATTTGCATGATTAATCAAGTTCTTTCAAAAGGTTGCTGCTATTGCTATCGCTAGAGTTTATTCGCTGTGAAGCGCTGCTAGCTTTACTAGTTTTTTTTAACTCTTCTTTATCATAAGATTGACAAGAAGCTAATATAATTAGCCCCAAAATCGCTATTAATTTTTTAGACATAAATAAAGTTATTTATTGAGCTTTTGCTTTGTCAGATCTTTCTTTTTCAAGTTCTTCGAATATTTCTTTAGAAGCCTCTTGGCTTTTATTAATATTTTCGCGACCAATTTTTGATTTTACTAAACTAGCTTCAAAAGTTTTTTGACTGCTTGCTAAAAATTTACTATAATCTTCATTTCTTAAAACCATGTGAACATAAAGATTTCCATCCTTAGCTTGGAAAATATTCAATCTTTTTACGCCAGAAAGTGGTAAGTTTTTTACTACTTCTTTAGTTGCTTGTGCAAAAAATTCTTCAACATCGTCATTTTCATTAACTTTCGCTGATCTTAGAGAATCTTTAGTTACGCGACTTATTTCTGATTGAATTGTAGCGGCGATGTTGGCTTTTGCATCAAGCTCTGCTTTTGGTAATTGAAATTTAATTCCACCTTTTGAAGGGCTGGCAATTCCAACTGCAGCAACGCCATCAGCAACTGATGGATCTAAAACCCAAGCTGGCAAATCAGCTAAATCTCCTTTAGAGCCCTGAGCTGGTGCGTTAGGATTCTTTTTAGCACAAGCAAAAGAAAAAGATAAAAGTGCGATTGATAAAATTAAAGTTAATTTATTTTTCATATTTTTGTCTTAAGTTGAAATGGTATTTGGTATAAAGTTTAATTATAAGAGTGTTTAAATTCCATACCCAAGAA